>CAVCHC010000001.1:0-93697 GCA_963602035.1 Acutalibacteraceae bacterium
TGAATTAGAAAAAAAAGTTAATAATTTAGAAGAAATATTAAATAATATAAATAAATGAGGCTCTATCAAATTTAATAAAAAAATTTTTAAAAAGTTGTCACAAATCGTTGACAACCTTTTTTTATGGTGCTAAAATATGCGTGTTAGCAATCGAGAGGCAAGAGTGCTAGCAATCGTGAATAAAAATTGCAAACTTGCGTAAAATATATTTGGGCAACCGCGCGAGGTAAGTCAAAACGGGCTTGGCGGATGGTACGAAATAAAGTAACCAGCGGTCGAGATAGAGTTTAGCGGGGTGCGTGGTTGAAAATGCGGGTTATGCAAGACTGAGTTAGATTATAAAGGGGGTGGCGGAATGAATTTAAGTGAAAGAAAAAAGAAAATTCTTTCGGCGGTTATTGATGAAAACGTTGCGACGGCCGAGCCGGTCAGTTCGGGGCAGCTTCAAAAAGAATATTTAACCGAGTTAAGTTCGGCGACTATTCGAAACGAGCTTGCCACTCTTGAAGAAATGGGCTTGTTGTATCAGCCGCACACGTCGGCGGGCAGGCTGCCTACGATGGAGGGGCTTAAACTTTATATCGATGAGATTTTGCCTACCATTAACAGTGATGAAACGGCCGAGCTGATTGGCAATTTTGACGCCAAGCTTGACAACATTTCGGGTATGCTTAAACAGACGGCGCGCGCGATAAGCGAGGCTACTAACTATACGTCGATAATGTACATCGGGCTTTATGATTTTGCAAAGATTGAAGAGGTTAAACTTCAACGCATTGATGACAGGCACGTGGTTGGCGCGATAATCACTGACCGCGGCGTTATCCACGACGTGCTTGAACTTGGCCTTGACGCGGGCGACGATAAAAACGCGTCTAAGATGTTGACCCAGATATTTAAGGGCAAAACGCTTAGGCAGATTGAGCGTAGCGACTTTTATATAACGCAAGAGTTTGAAAAGTATAAGTTTATGTTTGAACTTATGGTTGCGATGATTGCGCGACAAGAAAAAAGTCAAGAGCCTATCGCCATTGAGGGCAAAGACAAGCTGTTTAACTTCCCTGAATTTAACCGCGTTGAAAACCTTAAAAGCGCGTTTGGCGTGTTTGACGACCCCGAAAAACTTGTGCCTATTTTAAACGACGACGAGGGCAGCGTTGAAATCAAGGTTGAGATTGGTGACGACGATAAAAGCCCAATCAAAAACTGTGCCATTGTAACCGCAAGTTACAAAGTAGGCGGAAAAACGGTCGGTCGTGCGGGCGTTATGGGGCCAGCGCGAATGGACTATAAAAATGTTATATCAATCTTAAAAGGCATTTCAAGCGAGATAACAAGGCGCCTTGAATCGCCCGACAAAGATTAAAAAAGGAGATAAATATGGAAAAGAATTGTAACTGTAATGACGAGTGCACCTGCGGCGACGATTGCAACTGCACCGAAGACAATCGCTGCTCGCCTAATTGCACTTGCCCAGAAGACAAGAAAAAGCATCACCATCGTCACCATCACGGCCACGCGCACAAAGATTGCGGCTGTGAGGTAGAAGAGAAGTGCGGCTGCGGCGACGACTGCGACTGTCACGACCACGAATGCGATTGTGGCGACGACTGCGACTGTCACGACCACGAGTGTGATTGTGGCGACGACTGTGATTGTCACGACCACGAGTGTGATTGTGGCGATGACTGTGACTGTCACGACCACGACTGTGATTGCGGCGATGACTGCGATTGTCACGACCACGACTGTGATTGCGGCGATGACTGCGATTGCGGCGAGGTACATCCTAAGACGCAAGAAGAGGCGTTTGCGATGTATGAAAAGGCGTTTAGGCAGCTTGAAGATGCGCTTATCAAGGCGGACAAAGAACTTCAAGTTGAAAAAAAGCGTGCCGACGAAAACGAGCACATAGCGAGGTCATTCAGGGCAGACTTAGAGCGTTTTAAGGCGCGCAACGCGAATGCCGAAACCGAACTTAAAGAGAAGGCAAACACTGACGCAGCGCTTAAAATCTTGCCAGTTCTTGACAATTTTGACCAAGCACTTAGCGCGGCCATTGACCCAAGCGTTGCCAAGGGGTTTGTTATGATTTATAACAGGCTTAAAGAGTGCGTAAGCGACCTTGGCGTAACTGAAATCAAGGTTTTGGGCGAGGTGTTTGACCCGAAAACGTGCGAATGTATCGCCAAAACCAAGGCGCCAGACAAAGCAAGCGTTGACCGCGTAAGCCGCGTGTTTAAAACGGGCTACGCGCTTAAATCAAGCGGCAAGGTGATTAGACCAGCCGTTGTTGAGATATTTGAATAAGGGTTCATTTGCTTACAAACAAGCATTTATATAAAAAAAGGAGATTAACATTATGTCAAAAATTATTGGTATTGACTTAGGAACAACAAACTCTTGCGTTGCAGTTATGGAAGGCGGCGAGCCAACCGTTATTGCTAATGCCGAAGGCGCAAGGACAACTCCGTCAGTTGTTGGCTTTTCAAAAGACGGCGAGAGGCTTGTGGGGCAGGTTGCAAAGCACCAAGCCATCGCGAATGCGGCTAACACCATTTCGTCAATCAAGCGCGATATGGGGTCAGACAAAAAGGTAACCGCAGGTGGCAAAACCTATACGCCACAAGAAATTTCGGCAATGATTTTAACCAAGCTTAAAACCGACGCCGAAGCATATCTTGGCGAAAAGGTTGAAAAGGCGGTAATCACCGTTCCTGCTTACTTTACAGACGCGCAAAGGCAGGCAACCAAAGACGCGGGCAAAATTGCGGGGCTTGACGTTTTAAGAATTATCAACGAGCCTACGGCGGCTGCGCTTGCTTATGGCCTTGACAAGGTTCAAGACGCTGACGGCCAAAAAATCTTGGTATATGACCTTGGTGGCGGTACGTTTGATATCTCAGTTTTGGATATTGCAGACGGCGTGTTCCAAGTTTTGGCAACGGCGGGCAATAACCGTTTGGGCGGCGACGATTTTGATAACCGTATTGGCTCGTACTTGCTTGACGAATTTAAAAAGCAAGAGGGCATAGACCTTTCGGGCGACAAGGTTGCTATGCAGCGAATCAAAGAGGCAAGTGAAAAGGCCAAAATTGAACTTTCAGGCGTAACAAAAACCACCGTTAGCCTTCCATTTATCACGGCGGACGCAACGGGGCCAAAACACCTTGAAGTTGAGCTTACGCGCGCTAAGTTTGAGGGTATGATTGCTGACCTTGTTGAGCAAACTATCACTCTTACCAAAAAGGCGCTGGCGGACGCGAAACTTACCAAAGACGACATCGCAAAAATCATCATGGTTGGTGGTTCAACGCGTGTTCCTATGGTAGTTGAAGAGGTTAAAAAGTTTTTGGGCAAAGACCCATTCAAGGGCATTAACCCAGACGAATGCGTTGCTATCGGCGCGGCTATTCAAGGCGGCGTTTTGGCGGGCGAAGTTAAAGACGTTTTGCTTTTGGACGTAACGCCATTGTCGCTCGGTATTGAAACGATGGGCGGCGTGTTTACAAAACTTATTGAGCGTAACACGACTATCCCAACCAAAAAGAGCCAAGTGTTCTCTACCGCGGCTGATAACCAACCGGGCGTAGACATCCACGTTTTGCAGGGTGAGCGCGAACTTGCTTGCTATAACAAAACGATTGGCCGATTTGAGCTTACTGGTATCCCACCAGCACCTCGTGGCGTGCCTCAAATCGAAGTTACTTTTGATATTGATGCAAATGGTATCGTGCACGTAAGCGCCAAAGACCTTGGCACGGGCAAGATGCAAGACATCACGATTACCGCGTCATCAAACCTTAGTGACGACGAGATTGACAAGGCCGTTAAAGAGGCTGAAAAATATGCCGAAGAAGACAAAAAACGTAAAGAAGTTGTTGACGCGAAAAACTCGCTTGACCAGATGATTGCGGGCATTGAGAAGGTGCTTCGCGAGAGCGGGGATAAGATTAGCGAAGAAGATAAGGCTAAACTTAACGCCGAGATGGAAAGCGCAAAAGAGGTTTATAAAAACAGCGACGATGCCGCTAAACTTAAAGAGGCGCTTGAAAACTTAACCAAGGTTTCAAACGAAATCTTTACAAAACTTTATGCGCAGGCTAACCCTAACGCGGGCGCAAATGGCGCTGACGGAGCAAATGGGGCAAATGGCGCGAACGGCGGCACTGACCCAAATAACTTTGGCGACTACACAACGAAATAGCAAATATCTATAAATTATATAAGATAAGCTCCGCCCCCTTGGGGGAGGGTCGTTGAGTGTAACGAGACAGAGGGGGTTTAATCCTTTAAATAGGTCGCTTTACGACTGATAGCATTAACGCTGAACACAAACAAAAAACAGGTATTTATATGGACAAGAATTATTATGACGTTTTGGGCGTTAAAAAGGACGCTACTGACGACGAAATTAAAAAGGCATACCGCCAAATGGCGAAAAAATATCACCCTGACTTAAATCAGGGTGACCCATCGGCGGCCGAAAAACTAAAAGAGGTCAACGAGGCCTACGAAGTGCTTGGCGACAAGCAAAAACGTCAAAACTATGACACGTACGGCAGCGCAACTGGCCCTCAGTTTGGTGGCGGCGGCGCGGGCGGCTTTAACGCCAGCGATTTTGGCGGTTTTGGCGATATTTTCAGCAACATTTTTGGCGGGTTTGGCGGCGCTTTTGGTGGCAGCGGCAGGCGAAGAAATGGGCCAACCCAAGGCGCAGATATTCAAGTTAAAATGACACTGTCGTTTGTTGAGGCGGCGTTTGGCTGCAAAAAAACTATCAACGTAACGCGAAATGAAACGTGCGCGGACTGTAACGGCACGGGCGCTAAAAATGGCGACTTTCAAACGTGTGCTAGGTGCGGCGGGTCGGGCGTTGTTCAAACCACGCAAAACACGATGTTTGGCCAGATGGTGACCGAAAACACGTGCCCAGATTGTCGCGGGACGGGGCGCAAGATTATAACCAAGTGCGCGTCGTGCGGCGGTGCGGGGAGCGTAAGAAAAAATCGCAGCATCGATATTAACGTTCCGGGCGGCGTTGATAACGGCCAAGTTTTGACCCTGCGCGGACAAGGCGAGGGCGGAAAAAACGGCGGGATAGCGGGCGATATGCACGTTGTTATTTCGGTGACGCCGCATAAACTTTTAAAGCGCGAGGGCGCCGACGTGTATATAGACGTGCCTATCAGCTTTACCGATAGCCTACTGGGGACAAAAACGGAGATTGCGGGCATCAACGAAAGGCTTACAATTAGCGTGCCAGAACTTTGTCAAAACGGGACAACGATTATGTTAAAAGGCAAGGGCTGTAAGGTTTTAAACCGCAATAGTTACGGCGACCTTTACGCCAAAATTTTGGTTGAAATGCCAAAAAGCCTTGACGCGTCGCAAAAAGAACTGGTTAAAAAACTTAGTGAGTCGATAAGCAAAAACGCCTATCCAAAGCGCAAACAATTTCAAGACAAAATTTAAAAACACAAATATAAAAGCACTCTTGATGAGTGCTTTTTTAAAGTTTAAAGTTGAAATATTGATGAGATTATCACGTCGGCCTATGGCCTCCTCGTAATGACATTTGCAGTTGTCATTGCGAGGAACGAATGTGACGTGGCAATCTCAGCCGCATTATTCGCTTTCTTTTTCTTCGGCGGGCGTAAATGTTTTGTTAAAGGCGGCGATTGAGGCGGGGTAGAGGCTGTCAAACTCGGCCTTATAGAATTTGACTTGCTCGGCGATGCTTGACTTAATGTCAGTGCCCTCAAAATCGTCAAAACTTTCAACGGCGAACTTTTGAAATTCGGCGCGTTTTAACTTAACAAAAACCTCAAACGCGCGGCCGAACTCGCTTTCAAGCAGCTTGGCATAGGCCATTTTAAGGTTTTTTGGGCTGACGTAGCGCGAGTATTCAGGCGAGACAATCACGTGCCCGATGCCAGACTTGGTTGTGCCCGTTTCGTCGTCAAAAATAAGGGTATAAAACGAGCCCGTCGTGTCGCCATATTCGGCAACGGAGTTAAAAACCTTGCCATTTCCGGCGGCGTTGACCATATCCGCAAGATCCAAAATTTCTTCATTTTTAAGGTAGCGGTTGGCAACGCAGATTGCCCAGCGACCGTCACGCAGTTTGGTGATGGCAAAAAGTTTGCGCTCACACAAAACGGGCAATTTTTTGACCTTTTCTTGGCTTGTAAACGCGTTTACCTTGTTTTTTAAGTGCTCTAAAAACATAAATCGTCCTCTTTGATGGTATTGTAACACGTGCGCGCGAACTTTGCAAGACAAACCAATAAAAAAGGTCAAAATTGTTGCGTTTGTCTGCCCGATAGGGTATACTAAGCGTGTAAAATTGGCAGAAAATGGGGTTAACTTAGCAATATAAAATTATCGCGCGAATGGGTAACTTAACGTAAAAAATAGTTGCGCAAATGGTTAACTAAGCGTAAAAAAAAGTTGCGCGATGAGGGGTGTGAAACGAATGAAACTAAACAGATTTTTTTATGACGGGCCATTGCAATTAGGCAGCGAAATTGTTTTAGATGGCGACGAATTTCGTCACGCATTTTTGGTTTTACGGACGCGCGAATCTGAGCAGATTTGCCTGTTTAACGGCGACGGGGTGGACTATGTTGCTTCCATTCAAAAAATCGGCAAAAAAGACGCCACTCTTCGCATCGATGGCGCGACTCAAAACAACACAGAGGCGCACACGTTTTTGCGCGTATACCAGGCGCTTGCCAAAGGCGACAAACTTAGCCTTGTTGCCCAAAAGCTGACCGAAATTGGCGCCAGCGAGATGGCGTGCTTTCACAGCGAATTTTGCGACGTTAAACAGACTACGGCCAAACTTGACCGTCTTGACAGGGTGGTGGTGTCGGCGTGCAAACAATGTGGCCGCGCGCGCACTATGAAAACAAGCGATACGCCGCTTAAATTTGGCGAACTGGCCGCAAGTTTTAGTGACCTTGACGCCGTGTTTTTAGCGTACGAAAACGAGACCGAAAATGACTTTGCTGAAAGCCTTTATGCCCTTAAAAACACTCTTAAAAACGCCAAGAAAATGGGGCTTAAAGTGGGGCTTATTATCGGGCCAGAGGGCGGGTTTAGCGTTGAGGAGGTAAGCGCATTAAAGAAGGCGGGTGCGCGCGTTGTTACCCTTGGCAAACGCATTTTAAGAACCGAGACCTGCGCCATCGTCGCCGCCGGCCTGATTATCCAAATCTTAGGGTAGCGTGAGCAAATAAACCAAGTTTTTAATGCAACCGAACCGCGTGAGCAAACACAAATCTTAGGGTAACGGGAGCAGATAAACCAAGTTTTTAATGTAACTGAACCGCGCGGGCAAATGGCCAATATTTTGGCAAAATCGCGCAAAAAAATTCAAAAACATAGGGCAAAATCGCGCAAAAAAATTAATCAACGTCTTGGGGTAACGCGCCAGCAAGTTAATCAACCTAACAAATTATTTTAACCAACTCCTCAAATTGTTTGCGGAGTTTTTTTGTGCGTGATATAATAGGTTAGAAAATCTAATTTAAAGGGGCGATTATGAAAAAGTTTTGGATAAGTTTGATGCTTGTTTTGACGCTTTCGGCGGGCGTATTGTTAACCGCGTGCGGAAGCAACGGCGGCGGTGGAGATGGGGACAAAAACCCAAGTTACACCTCGGCGCAGACTCAGTTTGTTGAGTTTAAAACCCAGGCACTAAACGTTGTTGACGCGTTTAGTTTGGTGGTCACCCAGTCCGCCAGCGACAATGAGATGCTGGCCGCAACGCGCGTAAGTGACACGGCGGACGCGATGGACGCGGAGGGGCCTAAACGCAAGGCGACAATCGCGGGTTTGGCGACCTCGGTTTTGGGGCACGAGCGCTGTGAGACGGTTGAAAACTTCTCAGCGTCACTTAAAACGCTGTTTAAGCAGACGTTTGTTGAGCCGCTTGTTTTTGGCGAGGTTTTGACGTTTAAAAACAACTCTCAAAACTTTTATAACACGGTGGGTAGCATGACCTCAGGCGGCGAAAATGCGTGGTTTGTTGTTAAAAAAGACGGCTTTAAAACCACATTTTTTGCGTACACACAAATGCCTTCAAGTGGTCGCATTTCATACATTTATTTTGACTTGTTTTATAAAAGCGAGGCCGACTTTAACTTTTTGTGTTTTAGCGAAAGTTCGGACGGCCGCTTTGGCTATTATTCAGGCGACAGCGACTTTAACTTCGCCTACGTCAATTTTGACCCAACTGACGGCTATACCTATGCTAACAGCGTAACGGTTTTTGACGGGCTTGACGCGCGTAACGTTAATGGCGACGTTGAGTTTTCAAGGCAGTGCGCCCAGTCGGTAAAAAGCGCTTTAAACACTGACTCGTTTAAGCCGCAGATTTCAGCCCTTGCGCAATCGAGCGCGGTGGTTGAGATTAACCCCGAAGACTTTAACGCGGTTACAACTAAATATCAAGACGAGTTTTTTAGCGGCGACGTTAACCTTACGTCTAGTTTTTTGATGGAGGGCGACACGCTTGTTAGAGTTGAAAACTACGCGAAAGAAACGCTGGTTATCCCTAAATACGTCAACAAAATCAGCGCAGAATTAAGGCTGCCTGATTGCGTTAAAAAGCTGGTCGTTTCGTCATCTTTGAAAGAGATGGTGGTTTGGCAAGACGCTCTTGACGGCAGCGGGAGCCGCAACTTTGTTGAGTGCCCGTTTGATGACTTTCCGTATGGCACGCCGTTTTTCAGCCTTAACAACGGCGGGTTTAACCCAGTCCAGATAACTGTTTTGGGCGAGGGTGGCCTGTTTAGAAAAGACGACGGCGGAAACGTTTATCTTAATATGAAAGAAAGCGCAAACAGCAGCGCGCGACACAACTACCTTTATCAAATGAACAACTTGAATTTTCTTGCCACTAAGGCCAATATTTCGGGGTTTGATGGCGAAAGTGCGTTTGTTATAGACGGCGTTATGGTGGCAAATAACTTTGATGGCGAGTCGCTTTATAAAGAATATATGAAGGGCGCAATCCCAGAGCTATCGTATAGTTTCACGCGCGAAGAGGAACTTGTTTTTCCGGTTCCAAGCCGCGTTAGATATAACATTTCGTGGCAAGAAAACGGCTGGTATGGCGTTGAACTTAAAAGTTATTTTGGCTTAAAAAGCAAAACAACGTTTGACAGCGTGACTATTTGCGCGATTGATAGTTCAAACAGAAATGACCTTCAAATTGACGTAAACATAAGCGACCTTGAAACGATAAATAGCCTTGTTTTTGGCGACAATACGAACGCGCATATCAGGATTGATGGTCAGTTTGTAAGCAGTCAAGACCCTCAGCAATGGCTTAGTTTTGGCGACCCAGAGTTTGCCCGAAAGATAATAAGCCAAGCGAACTGGCCAAAGGTCAAAAACCTTGATTTGGGCAACGAAGCAACCCAGCTTACCCTTGGCAACGTTTTGATTGGCGACGCACAGACGGGCACCTTTAACCACATCGCCTGCCCAGACAGTTTGACAACGTTTGCGTTTAGTGATATGGCCATAATTTTAAGCGACTATGTTATCGAGGGTAAAGGTGGCGAGTACGCAAAAAACCTTACTTTCAAGCAAAATTATTACCCTAGTGATCTTGATAGTGACGGGTATTTAACGCGCGAATATTTTGACCAAAACAAGTGCCCAATCGATATCGGCGTACGATATGACGAAACGTTTGATCTTGGAACAAGGCAAATTAGGCAAGTCGCTGACAACGTGACGATACTGGTTAAAACCAACGCGCCGCTAAGAAAGATGGTGGTGGAGGATAACGTTGACCGTGTTAGGCCGACCGAGTTGTGGTTTTATACCATCAATTATTTCAACGACGCAACGGTTGGGGGCAAGTATCAGTACCCAGCGCGCGCGTTTTTAAAGATAGAGCAAAATCAAGACACGCTTGCATTCACCACGGTTGACGATTTTAAAAAGCTTTGGCGAGAGAAACTTTTAAGCGAGGGCGTGACGGACGAAAACGAAATTAACGCGGCCATCAACAGCAGGCTAAGCGAATACAACCCAGACTTGTTTACGCTTGACGCGGACGTGTTTAAGGTAAGCGTAACTAACGAGACCGAACAGTTTAACTTGTGGCGCCTGGTTGCAAAGCGCGGGGTAGACTTTAACTGGCAGGTTTTGTATGGCGGCGGTGCTTCAAGTTTTGACGCTGTTTCAAGCTGGAAGGATGTAACGCATTTTATGGAAGGCCTTGAATTAGGCGCGGGCAACAACTTGTTTGTTCTTAAACTTTTAAACCGCGTTGGCGACACGCCGGTTGAAGGCTTTGAGTCGATTAAAATCAATGTTTATCGCAACCAGACGTTTAAGGTTGTCTATCACGTAAGCAACGGCTTAGATGAAGACGAGACGATTTTTGAAGACCCAACTTTTGACGTAGAAGAGGGCAGCAAGTTCACGCTTTATAACGTGTTTGCGGACGTCAACAACACGCATCCGCTTTATGATTTTGGCGGCTGGTTTGTTGATAAAAATTTGTCAGTGGCGGCGTTTGGAAGCACGAGCGGTAGTGGCGAGACGGCCGACGGGTACTCTTTGGTGAGCGCAAACGCAAAATACAACGCTGACCAGTTAAGCCTTAAAGTGCTTAAAGTTAAAAACCGTTTGCTGAACGCTTCGGGCGACACGACGGACAGAGACTTTTGGATAAATCCAACAAAACTTGGGTTTGATGAAAATTACAGCGTTCAAACCAAAACCATAACCCTAACAAAAGATATGGTGGACGAAAACGGCGAATACCACCTTTACAGCAAGTGGAACCCGAAAAAGTTTGCTGTGAATTTAGGCCGTTATGTTTCGTCTTACACTAATCCGGCGGGGGCAAATGTTTTTGTTAAAAAGGGTTGCAATAATTTTATTGAATATAACGGGGCGACCGTCACTATGCCAACGCAAGAGGTAACGTTAACTGGCTTGTATAATAAAACCTATGGCACGTTTGTTCCAACAAATTCAACCGTAACGGTTAGCGTTTGCGGCGAAACTATTACATTAAATAGTTACAGCGATTTTGTTACAAATGATGGCAGCTTTAAAGAAAGCGTTTTAAAAACGTATACCGATATGGTAATGAATAAAATTGGCAACCTGGCAAAAGCCCTTTATAACGCGGAGGATATTAATGATGTTTATGAATGGGAATATAACCGCAGCCTTTCATTTGATATAACCGAGAATGTTGATTATGTTATCTATGAGCTTAGTCTTGTTGCGGTTGACAATGTTGACATTCTTTCGGGCGGTGAGGCTTTTGTTGACGCGGCCGAAGACTTGCCAGCGGTTTCAATCGTAACAAAAAATAGAACCAAAACGCTTGTTATTAACGTTTATAAGTATCTTAAAGACGATAATTACAAAAATAAGCCAATCAAATTTGCATATGAAAACACGACGACAGTAGAAGGCGACTTTATCCCAAGTTACAGCAATTTATGGCTTGTTATGCCACGTATGAAAGACAGCATTGTAAGCAGTGGGCTGTGTGTCGCGTATACTAGTTACGGTGGCAATGTTGCATCAGCTGTGTTTGACGAAAATGGCAAAAGCGTTTCGTCTTCATTGTCAAGTTTTATCTCGCTTGGCCTATATATGCAAAGCGACGACGGCGTTTGGTATGGCTATCCACATTATCAGTATATCCCAGACGGCAGTCACACCGTTGCGGTAATGCCAAAATACAGGAGCATTAAAACGCAATTTTTAAAATACACAAGCAGTTCATCTTTTGCTTATCTTGGTGACAGAAACGACGGCTTTACAATCACGTTGGGCTGTGGCGATAAAATAACCGCCGCAACAACTTTAACCGAACTAACTAGCAGTGATTTTAGCCGAATTTTAATCAGCCAAAAAGACCTTTCGTACCTTTCAAGCAAGGGCGAAATAGTAACCAACTATGGCAAGGCGCGTAGACTTACGTGCTTTACAAGCAGGGTTGACAATTACACCGAAGGCACCGAGTTGCACGAACTTGAACTTAAAGTGGTAGAGGGCTCTGACGCAGTAAGTGCTGATGAAAGGATGTATTATATTGAGCGCGCTGACTTTATAGATTTCTTAAAAGGCCATTCAACTATTGGCGGCGAGTCTGGTGATGTTTGCGCGAATGAAACGCTTACTGAAACCGATACCTATCCATATTTAAAAATTTCGTGGTTTAATGTTATTTTTGAAGAAACCCAAGGCGAATAAAATCATTACTTAAATTAAGCGGGCGAAAGGCGTAAATATTCGCGAACTTAAATTTAAAGCGATAAAAATGCGAGAAAAGTGCCAGTAACATTAAATTTAAGGCGATAAGAACGCGAAAAAGTGCCTGAAACTTTAAATTAAAAGCGATGTAAGACGCGAAAAAGTGCCCAAAACCTTAAATTTAAAGCGATAAGAACGCAAAAAAGTGCCCGTAGCAATAAATTTAAGGCGGGCATAGGGCGAAAAAACAAGGCGCAAGGCGGTGCAAGTAACCGTTGCGCGAAAAATTTGTAGAAATTTTGAAAAATTTAGTGCAAAATAAAAAAGGGTGTGATATAATCATAAAAGATTGTGTTGCGCCCTTTTTGTTTCGGGCGGTGTAAGGAGGAAGTATGCCAAAGGTTGCGCTTATAAGTTTGGGGTGCAAGGTTAATCAGTATGAAAGCGAGGCGATTGCGAAAAAACTGGTTGACGCTGGGTTTGACGTTGAGTTTGGCTTTTGCAATGACGCCGATGTTTTTGTTTTGAACACGTGCGCTGTTACCAACGAGGCCGAACGCAAGTCGCGCGGGCTTATAACCAAGGCGCTTAGGCGTAACCCAAACGCGAAACTTTATGTTGCGGGCTGCTCGTCTCAAAATGACCCCGAGTCGTTTGAAAAAAGGCGCAATGTTAAGGCGGTTTATGGCACGGCGCGCAAGACCGACCTGGCCGATTTGATAATAGACAACTATCGCACGCAACTGCGAACTTGCAACTCGATACCAACTGAATACGAAGAGGTTGGCCAGATTTTGCCAAGCCACACGCGTGCGTACCTTAAAATTCAAGATGGCTGCAACAATTTTTGTTCGTATTGCCTTATTCCGTTTCTTCGCGGGCGTTCGCGCAGCCGTGAGTTAAGCCAAATTAAGGCGGAGATTGACGCGCTGTCAACCAAGGCCAAAGAGATAGTTATAACGGGCATTAACATTTCGGCGTACGGCGAAGATTTTAAAGAAAAACTGTCACTTATCGACGTGGCGGACTTGTTTTTAAACACGAATGTGCGGTTTAGGTTTTCAAGTTTTGAGGTCGGCGTTATTGACGAAGAGTTTTTAAGGCGGCTGTCAAAAAATCCTAATTTTTGTGACCATTTTCACCTGTCTATGCAAAGCGGGAGTGACGCAACTTTAAAGTCGATGAACAGGCACTATACGTCAAGCATCTTCCTTTCAAAAATAGAGCTTATCCGCAAATTTTTCCCTAAGGCGGGGATAACGACGGACGTCATCGTTGGCTTTCCTACCGAAACGGAAGAGCACTTTAAACAAACGCTTGATACCTGCGAAAAGGCCAAGTTTAGCGATATGCACATCTTTCCGTACTCGCCACGTCAGGGCACGGCGGCTATGAACCTTAAAAACGTCGCGCGAAACGTGGGGGCAAGGGTAGAGAGGCTGGCCGAGTTAAGGCAGAAAATGAAAGAAAACTTTATCTTCTCGTGCTTGTGTGACACGATGGAGGTTTTGGTTGAAGAAAAGCGCACCGAAGAGGGGCTGTATACAGGACACGCGCGCAACTTTATTAAGTGTTATATTGACAGCGCCAAGCCGATTGAGCCGAACACGTTTGTTAAAGTCAAACTTAATTCGATTTTTGAAGACGGCGCACTGTGCGAGGTAGTGGACGAATAAGCGGCCGAAAGTGCAAACAGAAAAGGGGGAAATTTATGTGCGATTGCATTTTTTGTAAGATAATCAAAGGGGAAATCCCAAGCTACAAGATTTTTGAGGACGAGAAAACGCTTGCGTTTCTTGACATTGCGGGCGATTTTTATGGCCATACGCTTGTTATCCCAAAGGCACACGCGAAGAATGTTTTAGACGTCAGCGCGGCCGATCTTGACGCGGTGATGGCCACAGTTAAGCGCGTTGCTAATCATTATGTAAGTGGCTGTGGGTTTGACGGCGTAAATATCCTTAACGCGAATGAGAGCGCGGCCGAGCAGTCAGTTATGCACCTGCATTTTCATATCATTCCGCGCAAAAATGGCGACGGGCTTAAAGTGTTTCCGTCGGGCGATGCGGGCGAACTTGACATGGCAAAAGTGGCCGAAAAGTTGAAACTTGATTAGCCTTAAAGGCGCCAAATTAAATCCAGCAGGCCAAATTAAGGGCAGCGAAAAGTTGCTAAAATTAAATTCAGCAGGCCAAATTAAGGGCAGCAAGAAGTTGTTAAAATCAAATTCAGTAGGCCAAAGCAAGGGCGGCGAAAAGTTGTTAAATTTAAATTCAATTAACGCGCAAAAACTCTTGACAAGGGCAATTTGGCGTGGTATATTAGTTAGCGATTATTAACCAAAGCGGGGTGAAATTATGTCAACAGTTGTTGTAGGTCAAAACGAAAATCTTGAAAGCGCTATTAAAAGATTTAAACGCAAGTGCCAAAAAGACGGCATTATCGGCGATATCCGCAAGAAAGAGTGCTATGTTAAGCCAAGCGTTCGCCGCAAGAAGAAGTCGGAGGCGGCGCAGAAGCGCAATCGCAAGGGGTAAAAAGTTAATATTTGGCGAATATGCCAGCAAATTTCAAAACCCGAATTGGACGCGAGTACGAAAGGTACACTTATCCAATATCGGGCTTTTTATTTGTGTCATCTTCATCCAAATCTTAACTTTTTACACGTAACTAATGTGTAAAATTGTAAAATAAATTTTAGGCGATTAAGTGCAGAAAATACGAGGTTTACAAGACGTCACGTACGAAAGTACGCTCTATCTTGATAAACCTCTTTTTTCTTTCTTACTCATCTCAATTTAACAGTTTTTACACGTGACTAAGTTAGAAAAATATAATATAGATTTGCGAGTACGAAAAAGTACACTTATTCGGTATTCCGCCTTTTATTTTGGCGCAACTCAACCCAATCTTAACTTTTTACAAGTAGCTAATTTTTAAAATTATAATATACGCTGTCATTGCGAGGAGCGTAAGCGACGTGGCAATCCCTTTGTTAAAATTGAAAGTTTAAATGCGGCAGAAATTACAATGTCATTACGAAAGATGCCGACGAATTTATAGATATTATTCCCAACTCCGCCCCCTTTAGGGGGAGGGTGGTCGCAGTGGAGCGCAGAGCGACACAAGACGGAGGGGTTAATAAGGCCGCAGAAAAAACGAGGGTATTATAAAGCAGCTGAGATTGCCACGTCACTACGTTCCTCGCAATGACAAAAATAATAATATCATAATAAAAAAACTCTATGTTAGTTGATACAAATTAACATAGAGTATTTTCTTTTTTCAAGTTGCCTTATTAACCCCTCCGTCACGCCATCCCTCTACGGTCGGCGTGCCCACCCTCCCCCTAAAGGGGGCGGAGTTGGGTTAGAGTGGCGTGGCGGAGGCGGTAAAAGTGAAGAGTGAAAAGAAGTTGCTGTGAAGAATAGTCGCATTTAAACTTTACACTTTCAACTTTAAACTTTAACGATGGAATTGCCACTCTGCGCTCGCTATGAAAGGGGGAATGCATAAGTCGTTTGAGGCAACAATACAATCTCAGCAATATTTCAACTTTCAACTTTCAACTTTCAACTTTAAACTTTAAAAATTCGGCGAAATCGTTTGCGGGGGCGGGGGATAATTTGATATACTAAGTTTAACTATTAGATAAGGACTTGATTTTTTGTGAGCGTTTGGGTTTGGTTGATTGTTGCGGCGCTGCTTGTTTTGCTTGAAGCCGTTACGTTTGATTTTATTTTGGGCTGGTTTGCGGTCGGCTCTATTTTTGCGTGCATTATGGCCATCATCGGGACGCCAGTTTGGGCGCAGGTTTTGGTTTGTGTTATGACGGGGCTTATTTTTATGGTGCTTTTTAGGAAGTACCTTTTAAACCTTGCGTTAAACCTTAAAAACGCCAAGATTAAGAAGTACGCGCTTGGCAAAACGGGCAGGGTGGTTAAGGTCATCACGCGCGATATGCTGTTTTTGGCGCGGTTTGGAAAAAAGACGTTTCTTGTTATGCTGCGTGACCCCTCGGTGCTTAGCGTTGGGGCGGGCGTTAGAGTGGTTGATGCCGTTGAGGGCGTTGCAATCGCCATCCCAGACGGCCTGCAAAATCCGCAAGATGAGCATACCTTTACGCCGCAGCCGCTTTTTGCTGACAACACGAACGCAAACGCCGATAGTAATACCATAAGCATTGACGCCACAAGCAATAACGATAAGAGCCAGGCGTTGGACGCTAATGAAAGCGATGAAACGCGACACTCCATAGCGTCTGTGCAGACAAATGAGGCAGAGATTGACGGTAGCGCAAAGGCAGAGATTGACGGTAGTACAGTTGCCAAAAGGCGTGGGCGCCCAGTGGGTAGCAAAAATAAAACTAAGAAGACTGCCGCTACAAAGGCCGTAAGCGCGACGACTAACAAGGCTAGCACGACAAAAGCGGTAAATGGTGTGGCTAAAAAACGTGGTAGACCAGCGGGCAGTAAGAATAAAACTAAGAAGACTGGTGCCGCAAAGGCAGTAAACACAAAGGCTAGCGCTGCAAAGACGGCGACCGCTACAACTAAAAAGCGTGGGCGACCAGCGGGTAGTAAGAATAAGGGTAGCAAGGCAAGTGCAACAAAGGAAACGATGGCTACAACTAAGAAGCGTGGGCGACCAAAAGGTAGTAAAAACAGGTCAAAAGTTTAAGAGAGTAACTAACTGACAGATAAAAGGAGTTAAAAATGAAGAGATTTACACGGGGCGTATTGATTGCGTTTTTCATATTGGCGGTCATCGCGGGGCTGGCCTGCGGCGGCGTTAGTGTTGTTGCCAGTAGCGTTAATGCGCCGATGATTGTTTTGGCGGTGGCGCTGTTTGTTATCGGCGTTTGGGGGCTAAGCTTTATCACCAAAAGTTATAACAAGTTGGTCAGGTATAAAAACAAGGTGGCGGAGAGTTTGGCGCTTATTGACATCCAGCTGAAACTGCGTTTTGACCTTATCCCTAACCTTGTTGCGACGGTTAAGGGGTACGCGTCTCACGAAGAGAAGGTGTTTAGCGAGATTACCAAACTGCGCAAACAGGCGATTGAGGCGACTGACGAGGCGCAAAAACTTGAATACGCCAACGCGATAGTGCCAAAAATGCGCGCTATTATCGCGATTGCTGAAAATTATCCACAGCTTAAAGCCGACGCGCTTTTTAAAAGCCTTATGGACGAGTTGGTGTTGATTGAAGACAAAATCGTTGCGTCGCGCAGGTTTTATGACAGCAACGTGAACCTTTATAACACGGCGCTTGAAGTTTGGCCAACAAACGTCATCGCTAAACTTTATGAGTTTAAAAAAGAGCCGCTGTTTAAGATTGACGCGGGCGAAAGAATAGCGGTAAAGGTTGAGTTGTAAGATGAAAAACGGGTTTGATGAGTTTATCGGCGGCGCGCTTGACAGCGCGGACGTTGACGAGTTTAAGCGCAACAGGCATGGCAAAATCGTGGGTACGGTTATCTGGACGATTGGGCTTGTTATGTTTCTTTTGACGTTTGTTTTTGTGATAATAATAGCGGCGACGGACAGACCGGATTCTATCCTTAATACTATGAGTATTGGCTTTTTGGGGATGATTATTGTTATCGTTGGCGTTATAATTTCAAGCGTTTATTCGGGCAAAAACGCGCGAATTATAAACCGCTATAAGGCCAAAATTATTGACTTTTTGCTTAAAGGCAAAATTTATACGTATGAACAAAAAAACTTTATTTCGCGCAACAATTTCACGACCTCGCCGTTTTATTCGGGCAAGGCGATAGATACGTTCAAAGGCGAAGATTACCTGCGCATTAACGTGCCGAATGATGACGGAACGCCGTCTAACTATTATTTTACCGTGTCTGACATTATGGCCGAACATGAATATACTGACAGCGACGGCGACAAGCATACCGAAACGGTGTTTAGCGGCGTGTTTGGCTATATCGATTTTCCGTTTAGTTTTAAGCATACGCTTACGATTAATCATTACATGATTGCAAAAAGAAAGCTTGAACGCGTCCGCCTTGAAGACATCGCCTTTAACAACGCGTTTAAGGTTTGGTGTGATGACCAGATTGAGGCGCGATACATCTTGACGCCTGAGGTGATGGTCAAATTAAAACGCCTTAAAGCCTCGTTTGGCAACATCCAGATTGTTTTAAGCGGGCACACGCTGTATTTTGCAGCGCCTTATAAGAACCTTTTCGCGATAAGTTCGCGCGCAAAAACGCTTAACGCGGCCGCATTTTCACGGGTAGAGCAAGACGTTAACGCTTTAAGTGAGTTTGTAAGCGAAATCGCGCGTAATAACAAGGTATTTAAAATTTAAAAGGAGAAAAATATGGCTAAAAACAGTTTTTTGCACTTTTTGTTTGGGCTGGTTGACATCACGACGGACTATAAGGTTATCAAAAAAGACCCCGAGTTGCGCCCGATGGTAACAAAATTCGGGACGAGGGGCATCATCTGGTCGTCAGTTTTGCTGGTTGTTACGCCGCTGATTTTGTTGGGGCTTAGGTGGGCGATGGACGCGCTGAATTCGTCAAGCGTGTTTGTGGCAGTGCTTGTTTTGGTGCTGCTTGGCGCAAGCTTAATCGGTATGGTTTTGCCAGGGGTTATCAACGCGCTGGTGTACACAATCTGCCAACTTAAACTTAACAAAAAGGCCACCGGATGGGTCAGCCTTGCGCTTTTGATACTTTTGGTTATCGAAATCCCCGTAGTCACGCTTTTAGTTGTTTCATAACAAAGCCACCACATTTTGGCGGCAAGTGAAGAGTGAAAAGTGAAAAGAAATTGCTGGAATTAAATTGCTATTACGAGAAACTTGTACACTCCTGTCATTGCGAAGGACGAAGTCCTGTGGCAATCCCATAGTTAAAGAAGCGTCAAAATTTCAACTTTTAATTTTAATCTCGACCGCATTTCAACTTTCAACTTTCAACTTTAATTTACTAGCGGGTATATTTTGCGGCGGCGTGGGCAAAATTTAAGAAATGAAAAAAACACGCGCGCTTTTGATAGTTTCGGGCATTTTAAGCTTTGCGCTTGCCGCGGGGCTTATTTTTGCGTTTGTGTTTTTAAGTTTTGAGGGTATTGTTAACGACTTTTCAAACCTCGGCGTTTTAAGCAATTTTCCGGAGGTGGTGGGTGTAATCGGGTTGGTGTGCTTGCTGTTTGGCCTGATGTGCATCAAACTTGGGGCAAGCCAATTTCGCCAATCAAGAAAGCCCAGTTATGTTTATAAGCGCGGGCGATTTAAGCTTGTTTGCGCGATTTTTGTTTACCTGTCACTTTGCGTGGTGGGCGCGTTTTTGATTTTTGAAACGTACGCGGACATAAGCGCGGTGGGGCAGGCGTTTTTGTCGTGCAACTTTGGGTACTTTGGCATCGGTATTTTGGCGGCAAGCTTTTTCGCACTGATGAGCGTAAGTATCGACCTTTTTGCCTTTAACCACGACGTTAAAAACGGCCTTATCACCCCCGAAGAAGACAAGCAAATGCTTATGCTTCCTGCCCCAAAATACAAGTTGGTTTATAAGGGCAGCGAGAAAACGATTGACTTTGCGTCGCTTCAAACGCGGCTTACGCGCCTCGGGGAGCTGCGCGATAAAGACATCATTTCGGCCGACGACTACCGCGAACTGCGCCAAGAACTTATCGACCAGTTCTTTAAATAAAAACGGGCAAAAGAGATTGTTAAAAAGCCATCCTTTTAATATTAGGATGGATTTTTTAAAGTTGAAAGTTGAAAGTTTAAAGTTGAAATGCGGCCTCCGCCCCATTGGGGGAGGATAGTGTTGAGGAGCATAGAGCGACGAAACTCGGAGGGGGTATAAAATCAAATTAAAAAAAGATATTTTACATTGGTTAAAATAAACCAGCGTATAATATCTTCTTATTTTTTATAGGACGAAACCCCCTCTGTCCCGCTGCACCTCTGCGGTTTGCGGGGCGACCCTCCCCCAAGGGGGCGGAGTTGGGAAGTATATGGGTAGATTTCTCTCTATAAGGATATTAATCAAGCAGATAGTTTTGGAAACGACAGCAAGCGTAAATATATTTACAACGAACACTGGTCGAAACGCAGTGGAGAGTTGGTGAGGGGTAAATGTATTTACGCGGGTGCACGCACCGATTAATAATTGTGAATAATCGGCCGCATTTAAACTTTTAACTTTACACTTTCAACTTTAACAGCGGTGGGCGGTTAAAGGAAGAGGGTGCCGGTGGTGCGGTCTTGGGCGTGCGGGGCGGATGAAAAGGCGGCGTAAAGGTTGGCGGCGGTTTGGTCAAAAACAAGGCTTGCGCTTTGGGCGGCGTTGTAATCTGCGTTGGTTATAATTACTGTGGCGCGGGGGGTGAAAGAGGAAAGCAGGGGTTTGTTCTCGCGCTTGGTTGCAAGCAGTTTGACACAGGCGGGTTCGGCCGCTATTTTTTTTGCAAGCGATTTGGTTAGATTAAGGGCGGCGTAAAGGGCAAGGCGCCTGATGCGTGCCTCGCGGTAACGTTTGCACACGCACTTTTTTATCGCCTCATCGAGGTTTACGCTTGACCTTGCGGCGTTTTGCAAAAGGTTTTCAAGGCCTTCGGTTACGTCAAAAAGTTTGTTTAGTTGTGAGGCGGGAGTTGTGCGCAGGGTGTATAAAATAAAGTTGTTTAAGCCCGTTTGGTCAATTTTTGGGGCGCATTTAAGCGCGGTAAGGCAGTCCGTTGAAACGAAGTTTTCGATAGACTTAAAGTCGCTTTTTCTTACGCTTTTTCTAATCTGTGTTGCGCCAAGAAAGTTCGCGCGAGGGGTGGCGCTTGTGTAACCATTATCCGTGCGCAAAATCGCGTGAGGGGTGATGTTGGCGTTTTGTTGGTAAATGGCCTTTAAATATTCAATCGCCAAGATGTTGTTGGCGCCCGACATAATCGTTTTGACGTCGATATCTGGGAGGGCGGCCGCCAGTTCTTCTATCTGCGCGAAATGGGCGTTCTCTCCGCAAGACAGGCGCGCTTTCATTCTCCGCCTGAAATCGCGCGGCGCGTCCACCAACAACCTTGCGATGGAGGCAAGGGGCTCAATCGTGCCACACTCGGTGCCGAAACACAAGTCGGTAACCGCGCCCAGTTCCTTTAACACCTTAATGGCGCCACTAGCGAAGTTTGCCGCAGGGGCAATGGCGAAAGCGGCGGGCAGTTCAAAAACAAAGTCGCACCCAGCGCCGATTGCAAGCCCCGCGCGCGCGTATTTATCAAGGATGGCCATCTCGCCACGCTGAACAAAGCCCCCAGACATCAGCGCGATGACGTTTTTGCCCGTTAAGCGTTTGGCCTCGGCGATAATGTGTTCGTGGCCGCGCGTTAGCGGGTTAAATTCGCAAATTATTGCACAATATTTCATAGCCCCCCTCCTTTTTCTTGTAGATACACAAAAATTTGGTTATAATAAGTGTGTATTGCCTAAATAAGGCAGTTTTAAATAAGTATAAACAAAATAAAATAATTTTGCAAGTGGCACTTTGACCACAAGGGGGAGTTATGGCAAAAAACGCATTAGACCAAATTTTTGAGCGCGCACAGGGCAGCACCAAGCGCATCGTTTTGCCCGAGGGGACTGATGAGCGCGTTCTTAAAGCCGCGACGATGGCCGCTAAGGCTAATCTTGGCCGCATAATTTTGTTGGGCGACGAGGACGAAATTCTTTCGCGCGTACCCAAAAAACTGCACGCTAGCATTACGGTGATTAACCCCGAACGTGCCCAAAGTGACGCGCTTGCCCAAACGCTTTATGAACTTAGAAAGCACAAGGGTATGACGCTTGACGAGGCGCGCGTGCTTATCGAAAAGCCGATTATGTTTGCAACGATGATGCTGTACGTTGGTGACGCGGACGGCGTGGTGGCGGGCGTAACAATGCCAACGGCCGACGCGATTAGACCCGCCCTTCAAATTATCAAAACCCGCGCGGGGATAAGCAAAGTGTCGTCAGTTATGCTTATGCGGATGCCCGAAAATCGTCCGCTTGGCGAAAAGGGCGTTATGCTTTTTGCAGACTGTGGCATTATCCCCGAGCCCACGGCCGACGACCTTGCTGACATCGCCATCTCTACGGCAGACACGGCGCGCGCACTGGCGGGGATTACTCCGCGCGTTGCTATGCTGTCATTCTCAACGGCCAGCAAGACGGACACGGGTTATCTTAGCGTTGAAAAGGTAAAACAGGCCACCGCGCTAGTAAAAAGCCGCCGCCCAGACATCATAATAGACGGCGAAATACAGGCAGATGCTGCGCTTGCTGCGGACGTTGCCAAAATTAAGTGCCCACATTCAATTCTTGGCGGGCGCGCGAACTGCTTGATATTTCCTGACCTTAACTGCGCCAACATTGCGTATAAACTTGTGTCACGCATAGGCGGGGTAGAGGCGGTTGGCCCCGTCCTTCAAGGGCTAAATAAGCCAGTTAACGACCTCAGCCGCGGCGCAAATTCGCAAGAAATTTTTCAAGCGATAGCCGTAACTATCTTGCAATCGCAGGGCTAAGTGTGATATAATAAACAAAATTTAAACCTAGGAGATAATTATGAAAGTTCTTGTTGTTAACTCAGGAAGCTCATCGGTTAAGTATCAACTTATCGATATGGCAACTGAAACAGTGCTTGCAAAAGGCCTTTGCGAGCGTATTGGCATTGATGGCCGCTTTACCCACAAGTGGGGAGATAATAAAAAGGTGATGGACGTTAGTTTGCCTAACCACAGCGTTGCGATGGAGTATGTTTTAGACGCGCTTGTTAGCCCTGAAACGGGCGTTATTTCAAGCCTTGACGAGATTGACGCTATCGGCAACCGTATCGTGCAGGGCGGCGCCATCTTTACAAAATCGGTTAAGGTTGACCAAAAGGTTATTGACGATATCCGCAGCCTTACGCCGCTTGCGCCTTTACACCAGGGCGCGCACATCGCGGGGATAGAAGCGTGCAGAAAATTGTTGCCTAACACGCCGCAAGTTGTTGTTTTTGACACGGTTTTTCACACGTCAACAATGCCAGCTTACGCCTATCGCTATGCCGTTGATGAAAGGGCGTATAAAGAGTGGGGCGTAAGAAAGTACGGCTTCCACGGCTCGTCACACAAATTCGTGTCTCAAATTATGGCCGAAAAGTTTGGCAAAAAAGGCAAATTTATCGTCTGCCACATCGGCAACGGGTCATCGCTTTGCGCGGTAAAAGACGGCAAGTGTCAAGACACAAGTATGGGCTTTACGCCGCTTGAAGGGCTTATTATGGGGTCACGTTCGGGCGACATTGACCCAACGGTGGTTGACACGTACTGCAAAAAAACGGGCGAAACGCCAGAGCAATGCGCAACGTGGCTTAACAAAAAGTGCGGCCTTTTGGGCGTTAGTGGCGTAAGCGAAGATATGCGCGACGTTGAAAAGATTGCGTACAGCGATGAGGTAAGCGAAAGGGCGGATAGGTGCAGGCTGGCGCTTGAAATGTATGCCTATCGCGTTAAAAAATATATCGGCAGCTATATGGCTGTTTTGGGCGGCTGCGACGCGATTGCGTTCACGGCAGGCGTTGGCGAAAACGGCGCTGAGTTTAGAGAAAACGTATGTCGTGGGCTTGAAGGGCTTGGTATTGTGATGGACTATGAGAAAAACAAGAATGCTAAGCGCGGCGAGTTTAGCGAACTTGAAGCCGAGGGCAGCAAGACCAAGATTTATGTTATCCCTACCAACGAAGAGATAATGATTGCGCGCGAAACGGTTGACGTTGTAAGCAAAAAATAAGAAAAATATAAAAAATAATTGACAAAACAAAAAAGGCGTTATATAATGAAACACGCAAATACTAATGAACCTAAAATGTTTGATTTGGTGCAAGTTTTTGCAAGGCCTCAAACAAAATTTGATTTCTGTTTAGAGTTTAGTCCTGACCAAGCGTGGATTGGCAACAATCCGTATCAGTTTGAGGGGGACGGGCGCTTTTCAGGCGAGATTTGGTTTGATGAAAGGGTGTTTTTAAAAGGCAACATCATCATTCCAACACGTTTTGTTTGTTCGCGTTGCGGTGCGCCGTTTAGCGAAAACTTGTTTATTGAGGTAAGTGAAACGCTTACCCAAGAGCCAACAAATGAGCATTTTGCGTTGACCGGCGATAAGGTTGACTTGTTTGAAATTGTTCGTCAGGTTGTTGCAAGTAATATTCCATCACAAGCGCTTTGTTCGCCAAATTGTTTGGGGGTTTGCCCAAAGTGTGGCATCAACCGCAATGAAGCGTCTTGCAAGTGTGATGAACCTAAAACGGGAAATAACAACCCCTTTGCAGGTTTGATGGGTAAATTTAATTAGGAGGAAATTGAAAAAATGGCAGTCCCTAAGTGTAAAGTTTCAAAAAGCAAAGGAAGAAGCAGAATTGCTAACTGGAAGGCAAGCACTCCAACTTTGGTTGAGTGCCCAAATTGCCACGAAAAGAAAGCAGGCCACGTTGTTTGCCCTAATTGCGGATACTATGATGGCGAAAAGAAAATGCTTGTTTCAGCTGACAAGAAAAACGAAGCAAAGAAATAGTTAATTATTGGCGGGGTAACCCCCCGTTTTTTGTTGCCTTAAAACGCGATGTATGCTAAAATACCCATAGAATATCTAATTATTAAGGAGAGGGTATGGCAGACGAGTTTAATCAAAACAATATTCAGCCAAACGCGCAAGAAAACCAGCGGGCAGACAGCGCGGGCACAACGAACGGCGATTATACGAAAGAGCCAGTTGCGGGCGTTAGTGGTGCAGCGCAAAACGCGGGCGGAAGTGCCGAGACTGACAGAGTAACAAGCGAAAGCGGTACGGCGGGCGCTGAGGCTGGAAGAATTACGAGCGGTGACACATCGGGCGCTGAGGCTGGAAGAGTGACAAGCGGCGGCGCGGGCGTGTTAGGCGATTTGGCGACGCAAACTAAGTATGAAAGTGGTACGGCGGGGCTGCTGGACGCAAAGGGCAATATCCCAAGTGAAAAGCTTACAAAAACGCGTCGAGGGGTGGCAACGGCGGGTGGCATTCTTGGCGTGATTCAAAGCGTGTTGCTTGGCGGCGCGCTGGTGTGGACGGCCATCTCGATGATACTTATGTTTTTTGGTATCGGCGATTTGGGGCCGCTGTTTTCAAACGAGGCGAATATGGCAACGCTTGGCCTTGCGGGGCTTATGGGCTTTTTCTTGTATATGATTTTGGGCGTGATGGTTATCGCGGTGATGGCGTTTGGCATAACTTTTTTTGTTTTGACCATAACCAACACGGTGTATACGTTTAAAGCCGCGCGCTATCCAAAGGGCATTTTTGCGGTAAGCGGCCGCGCCGTTGCGATTATTATTGAATATTTTATCTTTACAGCAATCTTTGCGTTTGTGGCGTTTTTTGCCATCTCGGGCAACGTGTCAGTGGTGGCGGGGGTTGTGTTTGCGGTTATCGCGGCCATCTTTCTTGCCATGGCGATTTTGACGATTGTTGACAAGTCTGCCTGCCAAAAGGCCTTTAATGAACTCAGCAGCGAAGACCAAAAACTTGCGCGCGCCTACGCCAAAGAGCAGTCACGCAAACGCCGCGCAAACAGGGTTTAAATATTGCTGTCATTGCGAGCGCAGCGTGGCAATCCCATTGTTAAAGTTGCAAGTTGAAATGCGGCTTGAAATTAAAGTTTAAAGTTGAAAGTTGAAAGTTTAAATGCGGACGAGATTACAACATTACTACGAAGAATTGCAACGAATTTACTCATATAATTCCCAACTCCGCCCCCTTCTCGTCGCAACACGAACTTGTTTTACGCTCAGCATTGCTAACGCAAGGGTTCGCTTTACTTACGTTCGGTTGCTCCTCTTCGCCTGCAAATTTTGTTCCAAAATTTTTGGCGAGCACGCTGACGCGTGAGGATAAAGCGGATAAGGATATAATGAGAGGGTTAATAAGGCAACTTGAAAAAAGAAAATACTCTATGTATGTCGAGA
The DNA here is from genome assembly GCA_963602035.1 of Acutalibacteraceae bacterium. Classification (GTDB taxonomy): domain Bacteria; phylum Bacillota; class Clostridia; order Christensenellales; family UBA1242; genus UMGS2070. Next base: position 26,235 of record CAVCHC010000001.1, read on the forward strand.
TTGATAAACATAGAGTATTTTTTTATTATGATAATATTTTTGTCATTACAAGAAAACAAAACCGACATAGCAATCTCAGCCGCTTTATAGTACTCTCGTTTTTTATGCGGACTGATTAACCCCTCTGTCTCGTTACGCTTTACGCTTCACTCAACGACCCTCCCCCTAAAGGGGGCGGAGTTGGGGAGTGTATAGGTAGATTTCAATTAATAATGATTATTTATCGACAGTTTGTTTTAACCACGGTTGTAAGCGTAAATATATTTACAACGAACACTGACCGAAGTGCAACGTAGGTTTGGTGAGGGGTAAATGTATTTACGCGGGTATATCAATTAACAATTGTAAATCCTCGGCCGCTTCTTTTCACTCTTAACTCTTCACTTTCTTATGTTGGGTAGGTTTTGGTGTGGGTGGTGATGGAGGCGATGAGGGCGGCGGTGGCTTCTTCGATGTTTAGGTGGGTGGTGTCAAGCGTGATGGCGCCCTTTGGGATAACAAGCGGCGAGTTTTTGCGCGTGCTGTCTTCGTGGTCGCGTTCGGCAAGCTCCTCTTTAACGGCGTCAAGCGGCACCTTTTTGCCAAGGCCAAGATACTCATTTTGGCGGCGTTTCGCGCGTTCGTCAAGGTCGGCCGTCACGAAAAACTTGATGTCTGCGTTAGGGAAAACAACGCTGCCGACGTCGCGCCCCTCAACGATAAAGTTGGGCGTAGTTTCGGCGATTTTGTGTTGCAGAACGCGTGCGCACTCACGAATTTCGGGGATTTTGGCGATTTCAGGCACGATGGCCGTCACCTCGGGCGACCTAAGTTCAGCCGCCACGCGAGCGCCGTTAAGATAGATTACGCTTTCGCCGTCTTCAATTTTGACCTCGATATGCGTTTTGTTTTTGATTTCGTTTACAAGTGCGGCGGTGTTAGTTGCGGGAATGCCCGCCTTAATTGCTTGCAGGGCGATGGCGCGATAAAGCGACCCCGAGTTGACGTGCGCAAACCCGATTTGCTTGGCCGCGCGCGTGCTGATGGTGGACTTGCCCGAACTGGCAGTTCCGTCAATAGTGATGATCATAAAAAATTCTCCTTTAACTAATGATAGCACTATTTTTTAAAATTTAAAAACAAACAAGCGAAATGTTTGGAATTTTTTCAATATTGTTTTAAAATAGGGTAGGAGAAAACAAAATGGCAAAAAAACCAAACATTTTTATTCGCATTTTATCCTTTTTGGCGTTTGTTATTTTGTTGCCCGTTTTTTTAATCTGGTGGATAGTGCGCGCGTGCGTAAAACACGCCAAATACAAAAAGTGGAAGCGCGAGGGCGAAACGGGGCGCAAGCTTATCTTGTCGGCTGACATAACCACGATTGACCTTATGGAAGGCTATGAGTTTGAAGACTATTTAAAGTGCTTGTTTTTCTATCTTGGGTACGCGGTTGAGGTCACCCAGAAATCGCGCGACTATGGCGCCGACCTTATCCTTATTAAAGACGGGGTTAAAACGGTGGTGCAGGCCAAGCGCTTTAACAAAACGGTTGGAAGCAAGGCGGTTGCTGAGGTGGTGGGCGCGATGAAACACTATGGCGCGAACGAGGGCTGGGTTGTTACAAACTCTACCTTTTCAACGCAGGCAGAGACTCTTGCGCGCGAGAATATGGTAAGGCTTATCGACCGCGACGAACTTATGGAGCTATCCCGCGAGGTGTGCGAGAATTTGCGTATTGACAACAGCGCGGGGCAGGTGGCACTAAGCGCGGCGTACAACGGCGGCGGCGCCACGGGCGACAACTTCCGCATTTAAGTTGCTTATAATAAAAATATCGAAAGAATGTCGAACTTTGGCGGGTTCGGCTTTTTTGTTTGGCGGCTGATTATTTAATTAAGTTTCTTCATATACTACAAATAAGCAAAAGGAGCAACTTAGCGAATGTGGGAACTTACTTTAAATTTCAGTCAAGATAAATCGCATTTTATGGACTTTTTATATTCAAAACTTGAAGGGCAAGTTAAGTTTTGTGGCGGCGTTATTATTCGTTCGTCGCGCGCGGGAAGGGTTAAAATCAGCCTCGCCGTGCCGCGAAAACAAAAGGACTATTTCGTTTTGCTTTTGTTAGAACTTGTAAGCGAGGTTATCACCCAAGACTTTAAGTTTGAATACCTTAACACCAATCTAGGCACGATTATTCCTAACGAACTGACGCGAGCGGCCTTTATTCGTGCGCTGACCGTTTTTGACAAACAGACTGACAAAGACCTTATAAAAAAGCAACTTGTTTTTGAAAATGAACTAAACATCGACAGCTTTTTCTATTTCAAACTGGGCGAACTGACCCAGCGCTGGCAAGAAATCTGCGTGTTGGTGCGCGAAAATATCTCGGCGTTGCAGGCGTCAGGAAGCCTTGCGGGACTTTTGAAATTTTTAATCAAAACCAGCGACATCGGTTACGACGAGGTGCACATCATTAAGCGCAAGGGCAGGTTCGTGTTGACTGACAAATCCAGCCGCCCCATCCACGCGCTGTTTGAGATGTGTGACAACAAGTCGCAGGCCGACACCATCGGCGACCTCATCCTTTTAAGCCCGTCAAAAATCGTCCTGCACCGCGCCACCGCCCGCGAACCCTTTTTCGACTTTATCGAAAACCTTTTTGAAGACAAAGTTTGTATCGTTTAATTTAACAAATTTGTTATGAAATTGTCTTGACAAGGTCGGGGGCGGCGGGTATAATAGTTGTTGTTTAAAGGTAAAGACAAGTAGGTTGCGTCAATCGTTTTTAAGAGAGTTTGCCCATCGGCTGTAAGGCAAGCAAACAAGCGCAAGTGAAACCACTTTACGTTGTATTTAAGCACTCATCTTAATAAAAGTGGCGCGCAGAGGCGTGCAAATAAGGTGGAACCGCGGAGTAAACTTCGTCCTTATGCTTACCCAGATAGTGGGCTAGTGTAAGGGCGTTTTTTAATGCAAAAATACTCCAATTGCTGCAAATTAAGATGGCGAAGAGGGTTGGGGTAAAAGTGAAATGAAAATGACAATAAAAAGCGGCCGCATTTCAACTTTCAACTTTAAACTTTAACAATTACACGATGCGTAAAATTTCACAACGAGAGAGTGTTTAAATCTATCAATCGAAAGGAGAAACAGATATGAAAATTCAATTAAGAGATGAAGTAAGAGAGTATCGCAAGGGAACAACGGTTGCCCAGATTGCTGAAAGCATCAGCGAGGGGTTGGCGCGCGTTGCGGTTTGTGGCAAGATTGGCGACGAATTAGTTGACCTTCAAACCAAGCTTAACCAAGACACTAAACTTACCATCATCACGCCAAAAGACCCTGAATACAAGATGGTTATGCGTCACACTTGCGCGCACATTATGGCGCAGGCGGTTAAGGCGATTTATCCAACGGCCAAGTTGTCAATCGGCCCAGCAACCAACGAGGGGTTTTATTATGACTTTGACTTTAAAACGCCTATAACCCAAGAGGACCTTGGCAAGATTGAGGCCGAGATGAAGCGTATAATTAAGGCCAATTTTGAAATTAAGCGTAAAGAGATAACCCGTTCGCAGGCCATCAAGCTTATGGACGAAAATGACGAGCCATTCAAAATCGAGCTTATTGACGCTATTCCAGAGGGCGAAAAGATAACCATCTACACCCAGGGCGACTTTTTTGACGTCTGCCGCGGCCCACACCTTAAATCTACGGGTATGATTAAGGCATTTAAGCTTACCAAACTTGCGGGCGCGTACTGGCGAGGCGATGAGCATAACAAGATGCTTAGCCGCGTTTATGGCGTATGTTTTGACAAGCAAAGCGAGATGGATGACTATTTCAAGATGATTGAAGAGGCCGAAAAGCGTGACCACCGCAAACTTGGCAAAGAGCTTGACTTGTTCTTTTTAAGTGACTATGCGCCTGGGATGCCATTCTTTATGCCAAAGGGGCAAGTTGTAATTAACGAGCTTATCAACTTTTGGCGCGAAGAGCACGCAAAGGCGGGGTACGTTGAGATAACAACTCCAATCGCGCTTAACCGTGAACTTTGGGAAAAGAGCGGACACTGGGACCACTATAAAAAGAATATGTATACCTTTAAGGTTGAGGATGACGACTTCGCTATCAAGCCTATGAACTGCCCAGGCGGTATGCTTTATTATAAAGAAAGGCTGCACAGTTATCGCGAGTTTCCTATGCGCGTGGCGGAACTTGGCAAGGTTCATCGTCATGAGGCCAGCGGCACTTTGCACGGCTTGTTTAGGGTACGCTGCTTTACGCAAGACGATGCGCACATCTTTATGACGCCTGACCAAATCGAAACGGAAGTTGCGGGCATCATCAAACTTGTTGACAATATGTATAAGGTGTTTGGCCTGACTTATCACCTTGAACTTTCAACCATGCCAGACAACCACATTGGCGAACTTAGCGAGTGGCAGCATGCTGAAACCTGCCTTAAAAACGCCCTTACGCACCTTGGAAAAGAGTTTGTTATCAACGAGGGCGACGGCGCGTTCTATGGGCCAAAGATTGATATTCATATCAAAGACGCAATCGGCAGGACGTGGCAGTGCGGCACCATTCAACTTGATATGCAACTTCCTAAGCGCTTTAACCTTACGTATATGGACGCTGACGGGACGCACAAAGAGCCTATTATGGTTCACCGCGTAATTTTTGGGTCAGTCGAAAGGTTCTTTGGCGTTATAACAGAGCACTTTGCGGGCGCGTTCCCTACGTGGCTTAGCCCAGTTCAGGCGATTGTTATGAACGTTACGGACAAGTCAAGCGAGTATGCTAAACAAATCGCTGACAAACTTAAAGAGGCGGGTATTCGTACTGAACTTGACGTGCGCGCAGAGAAGATTGGTTACAAAATCAAAATGGCGCAATTGCAGAAAATACCTAATATGATTATCGTTGGCGAAAACGAGGTGGCGGCTGGTACTATCAGCGTGCGAAAACGCGGAAACATCGAACTTAAAGACGTTAAACTTGACGACTTTATCGCCGAAACCTTGCGCCAAATCAAAACCCGCGAGAGAAACTAAACGCTGCGCGAGTGAAGAGTGAAGAGTGAAAAGTGAAAAGAAGCGGCTGGTGATTTTAATATCGCCGTGAACGACTAATCTATACATCCACTCCCCAACTCCGCCCCCTTCAGGGGGAGGGCCGACGCGTTAAGAAAAGTTGCCAGTGGCAAGTTTTTAGCCAAAGGCGGGAGCGCCCCAAGCGCGGTCAGGCCGACAAGGCGGAGAACGTAGCGTGGAGCGCAGTGAGACGGAGGGGTTAATAAGGCAACTTGAATAAAGAAAATACTCTATGTTAATTTATATCAACTAACATAGAGTATTTTTTTGTTATGATATTATTTTTGTCATTACGAGGAGGCAAGACCGACATAGCAATCTCAGCTGCTTTATAATATTCTCGTTTTTTCTGCGGACTGATTAACCCCTCCGTCACGCCCTCCCTCAACGGTCGGCGTGCCCACCCTCCCCCTAAAGGGGGCGGAGTTGGGAAGGGTATGGGGAGATTTTGCTATATAATGATGTTAAACAACAAACTATCATAACGACATCAGCAAGCGTAAATATATTTACAACGAACACTGGTCGTAACGCAGTGAAGAGTTGGTGAGGGGTAAATGTATTTACGCGAGTGCGCCAAATAAACAATAATAATCGGCCGCATTTCAACTTTAAACTTTAAACTTTAATTTCAAGCAACTTCTTTTCACTCTTCACTTTTAACTTTTCACTTCTTTGTTTACTCTTGACAAAGTGGCGGGGGTGTGGTATAATCGCGCTACTTAAAGGAGAGGGTTGGTATGACATATTTAAGCGAAACAAGAGATATTTCAAAAGGCAATTTCAGCGAGACGATTGAAGACTATCGCGGCTATAAAATTCAAATTGCAAGATACATTAACAAAAAGTTTATCAAAGACGGCGTTTATACCTATGTTGACGATAAGTTGGTGCGTGACCTTACGGCGCCTGCCAGCGTAAGCATTAAGATGGCTGAGGTTGTGGCATTCGATTATGTTGACGGCCTTATCCGCGAGGCGCAAGACGAATACACAAAATAACGAAAAACACTTGACAAACTTAATTAAATGGTATAAAATACCTGCGTATTGAAAAGAAGAAGGCCACTTCTCACCAAGCGAATGAAAGATTTTTCTTGGTTAAAACACTTTTAAAAACCCGTTTTGTTTGGGTATGTGTTTGGTGAAAGATGGCTTGGAACTCGGGCCATCTTTTCTTATAAATACAAGTTTTATGCGATAGTCAAGGAGGATACAACTATCAAACAAGAACATCAATTAAATGGTGAAATTAATGACGCTCAGGTTCGCGTTATCGGCGCTGATGGGGCTCAACTTGGGATAATGAGCGCGAAAGAGGCTAATCGTCTTGCTGATGAGGCGGGGCTTGACCTTGTTAAGATTTCGCCAAACGCTGTGCCACCAGTGTGCCGAATTATGGATTATGGCAAATTTAGGTTTGACCAGTTAAAGCGCGAGAAAGAGCAACGAAAAAACCAAAAGGTTGTTGAACTTAAAGAGGTTCAACTTTCGATGACGATTGAGCTTCACGACATGCAAGTTAAGGCTAAAAACGCAACCAAGTTTCTGCAAGCGGGCAACAAAGTTAAGGTCGCTTTAAGGATGCGCGGGCGTCAGCAAGCCTATTTTATGAAGGGTATTGAAATCTGCAACGATTTTTATAACCTTGTAAGCGAATTTGCAACCAAAGAGAAAGAACCAAAAGTGGAAGGAAGAAACATTTTAATGATTCTTGCACCAAAAACAAGTAAATAAGGAGAAAAAACAATGCCAAAACAAAAAAGTAACAGTGCTGCTAAAAAGCGTTTCGTAGTTTTAAAAAGCGGCAAGATTAAAAGAGCAAAACAAAACAAAAGACACATTTTAACCAAGAAAGAAACCAAGAGAAAAAGAGGCTTGCGTCAAACCGCGTATGTTTCTTCAACTCAGGAAAAAACTATCAAAAAATTGGTTGGTAGCCAAGATTAAGGAGAAAGACGATGAGAATTAAAAGAGGCGTTAATGCTAACAAAAAAAGAAAGAAAGTTTTAAAGGCTGCCAAGGGCTATCGTGGCAGCAAGTCTACGCTTTACAGAGTAGCGCGCGAAGCGGTTATGAAAAGCGAAAACTATGCTTACGTTGGACGTAAAAACAAGAAAAGAGATTTTAGAACTCTTTGGATTGCACGTATCAACGCCGAAGCACGAGTTTATGACCTTAGTTACAGCAAACTTATGCATGGCTTAAAACTTGCTGGGATTGAACTTAACCGCAAGTCACTTGCTGAAATCGCGGTAAGCGACAAAGAGGCCTTTAAGGCTCTTGCTGAGCAAGCGAAAACTGCTTTAAGCAAATAGTTAACACGCGGGGTTTTTGCCCCGTATTTTTGTTTGGGGGAAGGTATGGATATAATTTCAAGCGCGGATAATGCAAACATCAAAACGCTTAAAAGTTTAAGCGAAAAAAAATACCGCAAGTTTTATGGCGAGTATGTTATCGAGGGCATTAAGTCGGTAAAAGAGGCGCTTTACAGCGGCGCGAACGTGACCAAACTTTTTGTTAGCGAAAGCAAGCAAGACGAGTTTAGCGACATCATCTCGCGGTTTGGGCGCGCGCCAATTGTTGTGACTGACAAACTTTTTAACAAGATAAGTGAAACGGTGACGCCGCAGGGTATTATGGCGCAGGTAGAGATGAAGCCAAGCCGCGAGTTTAACCCAACCAGCCAGCCGTTTTTGGTGCTTGACAGAATAAGCGACCCCGGGAACCTTGGCACTATCATCCGCTCGGCCGTTGCAACGGGGTTTAACGACATTGTTTTGATTGACACGGTTGACGTATACAACCCCAAAACGGTAAGAAGCAGCGCAAGCGGCATCTATTTTGCGCGGTTTTATCCCATAAGCGAAGACGTGTTGATTGAAAAGTGTAACAGCGCGGGCATTGAGATTTTTGTTGCGGATATGGCGGGCAAAAACATTTTTAATGCGCAGCTGCCGGATGAAAACTATTGCCTTGTTATCGGCAACGAGGCAAACGGGCCAAGCAAAACGCTTAGAGAGGCGGCGGACAAATTCATATCGCTGCCGATGAAAAGCGAGATGGAAAGCCTTAACGCGGGCGTGTGTGCAAGCATAATGATGTACACGCTTAAAGGTAAAGAACTTTAACGATATTGGCTTAACGCGTAAAAAGCGCTTGCGTAATGGCGGGCGAGTGTGGTAAAATACCAAAGAAAATTATGTTGAAAGGAGAATAACAATGAGTGGACACAGCAAGTTCCATAACATAAAAGCAACAAAAGACAAGGCCGATAAGGCGCGTTCAAATATCTTTACAAAAATCGGGCGTGAACTTGCGGTGGCGGTTAAGGCAGGCGGAGCGGACCCATCAACCAACAGCAAGCTTTATGACGTTATCCAAAAGGCTAAGCAAAACAATATGCCTAACGACACCATTCAGCGCAGTATCAAAAAGGCCAGCGGGGCAACGGATACTGACAACTTTGAGGCGATAACCTATGAAGGCTATGGGCCTCATGGCGTTGCGTTTATCGTTGAGTGTTTAACGGATAACCGTAACCGAACCGCAAGCGACGTTCGCCATCTTTTTGATAAGCACGGCGGGTCACTTGGCACCAGCGGCAGCGTTATGTATATGTTTGACCGCAAGGGCGTCATTATGCTTGAACCAAAGGCCGGCGCAAGCGAAGACGATGTTATGATGGCGGCCATTGAGGCGGGTGCTGACGACGTTATAACCGAGGAGGACGGGTTTGTTATCTACACCAGCCCAGAGACCTTTCACGCCGTTTCAAAAGCCTTTGAAGATGCGGGCTTTAATGTTATTTCAAGTGAGATTGAATACATTTCAAGCAACCTTATACCTCTTGACGAGAGTCAGGCTGAAAGCATTGAAAAACTGAAAGACAAGCTTGAAGAGTTGGATGATGTGCAGGAGGTTTACACCAACCTATCGTAAAAACCGCTAAATTGAGCGATTAAGTGCAGAAAATGCGAGGCTTCCAAGAAGTCACGTACGAAAGTACGCTCTATCTTGATAAGCCTCTTTTTTCTTTCTTACTCATCTCAATTTAGCGGTTTTTACACGTGACTAATGTGGAAAGCGTAGTACTAATTTTGTAGAGAATAATTAAAAAATCTAGAATGCTTATGTCACAAAGAGTGACGAATTTATATATACTATTCCCAACTCCGCCCCCTGAAGGGGGCGGAGTTGGGGAGTATATATAGAGATGATGTTGCTGTGAGGGGTGGTTGTATAATCCCCAGCAACTTCTTTTAACTTTTCACTTTTAACTTTTAACTCCCAAGCATCGCGCGGTTTTGGGGATTGTCACGTCGGCGATGACTTCTCGCAATGACAATATTAATCTCAGCACTATTTCAACTTTAAACTTTCAACTTTCGCTAGGAAGTTGGGGCTAAATGAGTTCGTGTTGCGACGCCTCGGCGGGGGCTTGGGAAAGGGTGTGGGTGGCGAAGAAGTCGGCGGGGAGGGCGACGGGGCGCATATCGCGGTAAAGCGTGCCGGACTCGTTGGCGTATTCGGGGCGGGTTGCAAGGATGGTGATTTGCTCGGCCGTGTACTCAGGTGGCAGGCTAAACATTTTTCGAATTATGCCCATCTTTTGGCGCAGGCCGATTGTGTTTTTGATATAAAAATCGGTGGTTGAGGGGCGCGGCGACACCATCAAAATGCCATACTTTGTTCCTTTTTTGGCAAGGGAAGTAAGCGCGCGGGCAAGCTCGGTTTTGCTGAAATAATACGCGCGGGTGAAAGTGTTGATTTTGTTAGGCGTAATCTTGGGTTTAAGCCTGTCAGCCACAACAAAAATGGCGCGTGAATTTGTGCGCTTTTCAAGTTCGGCGCCAAGGCTGTTAAGCAGTGCAAGAGGTGCTTGCAGGTTGACAATTTTTTGCTCTTCGTTTTCAGCGTGCGGCGTGAAATTCTTGCCCGAAAAAACGCCCGCACAGTTAATAAACGCGTCAAGCCCTGAATTAAGTTCGCCCAAAAGGTCAAGGGTTTCGCGCGTCGCCTCGGTCACGCTTGAAAGGTCGATAAAGTCCGCGTGCACCACATAAAGGCGATGGACGCGGATGTTTTTAAGCGCCAAGTCGGCAAGCATCAACTCTTCGTCGACCTTGTTTTTGACCCACGCAACAACGATGTAATCCCTAAGCAAAAGTTTTTCAACGCACCTAAGGCCAATGCCAGACCCAGCACCCGTTACAACAGCAACCATAGTTTCTCCTTTTTTGCGCAGCACCAACACGGCCGCGTTTTTTATTACCCCAATTTTGCCCAACGCCGCACAGTTTTATTCAGCCCGCGAAAGGGAAGTTTGAGGTAAAGTGGGTGAGATTGCCACGTCACTTCGTTCCTCGCAATGACAACAGTATTCCCAGCCGCATTTCAACTTTCAACTTTAAACTTTCAACTTTTAACTTTAATCACTGTTATAAAAAATAAAAAAGTGTTGAAAATTAGTTGACAATATGAATGGATATTCATATACTGATATTGTAATGAGATTAGTTGTGACCAAAGGCCGCAACGAGGGCGTATACAAAAATCGCCGTAAAAGGGCGCGATTGGCCGCGGGGGTCACTTGCGATTACAAGCGGCGATAAGGCAACACGGCTGGCCGCGAGGAAATTAGCGATTACAAGCGGCGAGAAGATGGTGCACAAATAAAAGCGGCGAGAAAAGTGCGTGAAACTAAAAGTAAGGGGGTATTGACGTGGAGAGCGAAAAGGCGTGCGAGATTGACCACTGCGTTTATCATAGTGGCGAGTTTAGGGCGGTTTTGCTTGACGAGTTTGAGTTGCCCGCGATGGTTGGGGTATTCAAGGTGCTTGGCGACACGACGCGGCTTAAAATAATGTTTTGCCTGCTTGCTAAGCCGTGCTGTGTGGCGGAACTGTGCCACGATACGGGGCTGAGCCAGTCGCTTATAAGCCATCAACTAAGCGTTTTGAAAAAGAACGATTTGGTTGAGTTTATGAAAAACAAAAACAAGGTTATCTATACGCTTAAAGATGAGCACGTGGCCGAACTGATTAAGGTTGCCCGCGAACATATTGACGAAAAACGAATGTAAATAGGATAAGACCCCCTCTGCTTTACTCCGCTTAACGCTTGTAAAGCAATCCTCCCCCAAGGGGGCGGAGGCAAGAGGAGTTAAAAGTAATTTTAAAAGGATAATTATGAAAAAGCAATATAAGTTGTTGAATATGCATTGCGCGGGGTGTGCGGACGCGCTGGAACAAAAGTTGAAAACGCTTGACGGTGTTAAGGCCGTGCAGGTCAACTTTATCACCAAGATTTTGACGTTTGAACCCGAGCGCGGCGTGGACGTAAACGAACTTAGCGAGCGCGTTTGCAACGCCGTTGTTAAGTTTGACCGTATGATAAAAATCGAGAACCCCGAAGACGAGGAGACGGTTAAAGAGAAAAAGGCTAAGCAGGTTAAGATGTGGCTTATTCTTTCAAGCGCCGTGCTGTTTTTGACCGCATTTATTCTTGACAAAACGGGCGTCAACTTTTGGGTGTCGCTGGGGTTTTATATCGCGGCCTATGCGCTTTCGGGTTTTGAAATTTTGTGGGCGAGCGCGGTAAACATTGCGCACGGTAAAATTTTTGACGAGAACTTTTTGATGTCGGTTGCCACCATCGGCGCCTTCGCGATAGGCAAATACGCCGAGGCCGTTATGGTTATGCTGTTGTATCAAATTGGCGAGTGGCTGCAAGACCGCGCGGTTATGCGCTCTAAAAAGGCGATAACGAACCTGCTTAACATTAAGGCGAAAGTGGCGAACCTTGTTACCGACGACGGCGAGATTCAGGTTGACCTTGACCGCGTTGCCGTTGGCAGCATTATCCGCATCAAGCCCGGCGAAAACGTGCCTCTTGACGGCATTATCACGTTTGGCACCAGCAATGTGAACACCTCTGCGCTGACGGGTGAAAGCGCCGAGATAACCAAAACCATAGGCGACGAAATCCTTTCGGGCACCATCAACGGCGAGGGCGTTTTGCTTGTTAAAGTGACCAAAAACGAGAAAGACAGCACCGTTTCAAAAATCATCGATATGGTAGAGTCGGCCAGTATGCAAAAGGCCAAAACCGAGAATTTTATCTCTAAATTTGCTAAGGTTTATACGCCGATAGTGTGCTTGGTGGCCGTGCTTATCGCGATTGTTCCGTGCTTAGTTTTGGGGTTTGGCGTCTTTTCAACGTACCTTTATCGCGGCCTGATATTCTTGGTTGTAAGTTGCCCGTGTGCGCTTGTTATTTCGGTGCCGCTAAGCTTTTTTGCGGGGCTTGGGGCAGCGGCCAGGAAGGGCGTTTTGGTTCGTGGCAGCAACTTTTTAGAGGCGCTTAGCCGCGTAGACACCGTTATTTTTGATAAAACGGGCACGCTTACCCAGGGCGAGTTTAAAATAGACAAAATCACGGCGTTTGGCGAAAACACCCAAAAAGACGTTTTAGAGTACATCGCCTACGCCGAAAGTTACAGCAATCACCGCATTGCGCGTTCGGTTGTTGAAAGATATCTTGAAAACAACGAAATCAACAGCGCGTGGATAGAGGACATGACCGAGCACGCAGGGCTTGGGATTGAAGCCAAAATCTTTATGAACCCCGTTTTGGTTGGGTCGCGCTTGCTGCTTGAACAAAACGGCGTTAAAATCAACGGCGACGCTGACGGTCAAACGGCGATTTATCTTGCGGTGGCGGGCGAGCACGCGGGCACGATTACGCTTACTGACACCATCAAGCCTGACGCAAAAACGGCGGTGCGCGACCTTAAAACCCTTGGCGTTAAACAGGTTTTGATGTTTACGGGCGACAATGAAAAGGTGGCCAGCGCGGTGGCGGGCGAGTTGGGGCTTGATGGGTTCCACGCGAATATGCTTCCGCAAGACAAGGTCAGCCGCCTTGCTGAATACGAAAAGGCGTCTAAGGGGCTGGCGTTTGTTGGCGATGGCATTAACGACGCGCCCGTTTTGGCTAGCGTTGACGTTGGCGTTGCGATGGGCGGCGTGGGCAGCGATGTTGCGGTTGAGGCAAGCGACGTTGTTTTGATGACCGACGAGCCGTCTAAGATGGTTGACGCGATTAAAACCGCGCGAAAAACGCATAAAATCGTTACCGAAAACGTGACGTTTGCGCTTGCGATTAAACTGGCCGTTTTGGCGCTTGGCGCGTTTGGCCTTGCGGGGATGTGGCTGGCGATTTTTGCGGACGTGGGCGTAAGTTGCCTTGCGGTTTTAAACAGCCTCCGCGCGATGAAATAGGGGGGGGCGACCCCACGGCTTACGAGGGCGTCGGCACGGTTTTTATGGCTGTACTAGGCCACAATTCGCGTGACGTACTTGGGCGTCAAAAAATTACAAAATTCGACAAAATTTTTAGTATTAATATGGGCGCGTATGCGGGCAAAAAATGCGGGCGCGTCTTGACAATCTCCTTAATCTGTGGTACAATACCCAGGCTTAGGGAGATTTTTATGTTTTATAGTAATTTTAGTAAAAGTACTGACAAATATTATCTTAATCCAAACGATTATATTGACGTGGCTGAGCCGGCTGCGTCGATATTTGAAACGCCCGTTGTGCACAGGCTTTATCGCGTGGTTTATCTTAAAAGCATTGCGTTTAACGCCGATTGTTACCCAATTTCTCCGGGGACGGAGGGTGGCTATATTGAAAGCGAAAGCAACCTGTCTCAGGCGGGCAACTGCGTGGTTTTAGACGGCGCAAGGGTGTTTGGCAGCGCTAATGTTTCGGGCGACGCGTGCGTGTGTGACGAGGCAACAATTTATGGCCGTGCGGTGATTAAAAACAATGCGCTGGTTTGCGGCGGGGCGTGCGTGTGTGATGACGCGCGGGTTATAATGAATGGTATTGTTGATGGCAACGCGTGCGTGGCGGGCAATGCGGTTGTTTGTGACTGTGCACACGTTTTTGACGGGGCTACCATTGGCGGCAGTGCGTTTGTAAGCGGCCAAGCGATGGTTTTAGGCAGTGCGGTTATAAAAGACAGCGCGATTGTTACCGACAATGCGATTGTAAGTGGTCAAGCGACAATTTCAGGCAGCGCGGTTATAAAAGATAGCGCGGGCGTGTTTGACAACGCTAACGTTTCGGGGTTTGCTAAACTTGAAAAGCGCGCGAGGGCGTATGACGATTGTTGCATTACGGACGCGGCGCGGGTAAGCAACCGTGCGATGATTATCGGCGGGGCGACCGTTGGCGGCAAGGCGTGCATTTTTGATAACGCGGTTGTTGGCGGCCGTGCAAGCGTTTTGGGTAACTCGTACGTCGGCACGAATGTAGAAGTTAAAGGCAACGCAAGGCTTGACGATAAGCAGCAAAAATTTTATCAAAACGTAATCATAAACGGCGCCGAAATTGAGTATCAATCAGGCAATGCTGAATACAATGCAGAGAATGTTGACGCTAGTCAAGACGACGCAACCAGCCAGCCTAATGCGTAATTACACGGGGCGGGCAAAGTTAGTAACGCTTGTGTAATTACACGGGGCGGGCAAAGTTAGTAACGCTTGCGTAATTAGGTGCGGGCGAACTAAGTTAGCATAAATTATGTGTAATATTCGCGGGCAGATTGGGTCGGCGGATTTATTGAAAAAGGAAGAAAAAATGAGCAAAGTTTCAATAAAAAATCAAAAGTTTAGGCTTGGCTATCCAAGCACGCTTATATTTGACAATATGGGCAAAACGATTAATGTTTTCAGGGTTGAGTACCTGCGTGACATTCCGCGTTTTAACATCAAAAAAGGTGACAAGGGCGGGTTTGTTGAGTATGCGGGCAACCTTAGTCAAGACGACGACGCGGTTATTGTTGGCAACGCGGTTGTAACGGGCAGCGCGTGGGTTTTTGGCGACGCTTGTGTTTGTGGCAACGCGCGAGTGTCTGGCGAGGCGTGGGTCGGCGAAAAGGCAATTATTTCGGGCGACGGCAGGGTGTTTGACCACGCGGTTGTTGGCGGCCGTGCGCAGGTTTGTATGGGCGCACAGGTGTTTGAAAATGCACGTGTTGGCGAAGACGCGGTGATAACGGGCAATGCGCGTGCGTGTGGTAATGCGCTTGTTACGGGGTCGGCGAAGGTGTCGGGCTCGGCTGAGGTTAGCGGCGACGTAAAAATTGGCGACAAGGCGATTGTGACCGACGGGGCAAAGGTTTGTCAGGCGGCGCAAATTAATGGCAATGCGCTTGTTTGTAAGCGCGCGAAAATCGGCGGCCACGCGAAGATAACTGACAACGCGGTGGTTGGCGGCTATTGCGTTATCGGCGGAAAAACGCAGGTTGTTGGCTCGGCCGAACTATCAGGGCACGTTAAAAACTTAGCGGGCGACATCATTGACGCTGACATTCACGTTGAGAAAACGAAATAGCTTAGTTAAAGTTTAAAGTTTAAATATTGATGGGATTAAAATAAATTTGTTTTTTATAGACAAATTTATTTTTTTTTGGTATAATACGCGCGAGGGTATTTTTATGAACATAAAACAAGAGATTTCACAAGTAATCGAGGGGGCGTTAAGCGCGCTTAACATTCACGCAGACGGGCCTTTGGTTAACTTTTCAAATAAGATGGACGTGGCGGACTTTCAAAGCAACATTTGTTTTGCGCTTGCTAAAAAACTGGGCAAAAACCCGCTTGAACTGGCAACGCAGATAGTGTCTCTTTGCAAAAAAGACGGCTTTGAGTTTAGCGTATGCGCGCCAGCGTTCATCAACATTAAACTTACGGACAAAAAGCTTAGCGAGGTCGCAACCAGCCTGCTAACTGACCCGTATTTTGGCATAGAAAAAACCGCAGCACCAAAGACGATTTTCTTTGACTATGGCGGGGCGAACGTTGCCAAAGAGTTGCATATGGGGCACTTGCGCTCGCCAATTATCGGCGAAAGTTTAAGGCGAGTTTATGCGCTGTTTGGCCACAAAACGATAAGCGACACGCACCTTGGCGACTGGGGGCTTCAAATGGGGCTTACCATCGCGCAGCTTGAAGATGACGGCCTTTTAGACTTTTATTTTAAGGGTAAAGGCGAAAAGCCAACCATAACGCTTGACCTTTTAAACACTGAGTATCCTAAGGCAAGTTTGCGCAAAAAGACGGACGAAAACTTTAAGGCCAAGGCTGACCTTTATACGCTTAACCTGCAACGTAAGAAAGAGCCATTTTTCACTATCTGGAAAGAGATGCGCGCGGTAAGCATCAAGGCGATTGAACGAAATTATAACAACTTAAATATCCATTTTGACATCTGGGACGGCGAGAGCAGCGTAAGCGATTTGATTGCGCCAACTATTGAATTGTTTAAGTCTAAGGGGCTTACGCGCGTAAGCGAGGGTGCGCTTGTTGTTGACGTGGCGACGGAGAACGAAAACATCCCTATCCCTAAAAAGAACGAAAGCGACCCGCAACTTTATCGCAACCCGATGCCGCCAGCCATTATTCAAAAATACAACGGCGGCGAACTTTATATGACCACCGACCTTGCCACGATTTGGCAGCGTAACACCAAGTTTAACCCTGACGAAATCATATACGTGACTGACAATCGCCAGACCGAGCACTTTATCAAACTTTTCAGGTGCGCCAAGATGGCGGGCATTTCGCCCGAGGGGCAGCGCCTTACGCACGTACCGTTTGGCACGATGAACGGGAAGGACGGCAAGCCGTTTAAAACCCGCAGCGGCGAGACGATTAAACTTGAAGACATCATTGACCTCATTAAGGTAAAGGCGCAAGAAAAACTGACGGCCAACGGGCTTGAAAAGGACGACAAACTTGCCCTTGAAATCGGGGTGGCGGCGCTTAAATTCGGCGATTTGTCTAACGACGTGGCGCGCGATTACGTTTTGGATATTGACAAGTTTGCGGCGTTTGAAGGCAAAACGGGGCCGTACCTGCAATACACCAACGCGCGAATTAACTCGCTTTTAGAAAAGGCGGGCGCGCTTTATTTGGCGGGCGATGATGCAGTCGGTGCGCTGAATACGGGCAAACAAAAAGCGCAATCAGGCACGGGCGATATGGCGAAAGGCAATGTGGCGGTTGATGTGAAGTCGGCCGAAGAGCGCGAAATTGTTATCAACGTTATCAAGTTGATTGACAGTTTCAGTGCGGCGCTTAGCAACCTTACGCTTAACGGAATTTGCAACGCTACGTTCACGCTGGCGCAAAGTTTTTCGGCGTTTTATAACAACATCCGCATTTTAAGCGAGCCAGACGCGGCGCGAAAACAGGCCTTGCTTGCCATCTGCGCACTTACGCAAAAGGGCATAACGCTTGCGCTTGACACGCTTGCGATTGACAGCCCAAGGAAGATGTAAATGAAAAAGTTGTTGCTTCACAGTTGCTGCGGGCCGTGCTCGACGGCGGTTATCGAGCGGCTTTTGGCTGACACTGATTTTGACATAACTATCTATTATTACAACCCGTGCATCGCGCCCGAAGATGAGTATTTTCACCGCAAGGCCGAGCAAATCCGCGTGATAAAAAGCGTCAATTCGCCGCGCGTTAAGTTTTTAGATTGTGACTATAACCCGCGTGAGTATCTTGATGCGGTGCGGGGGTTTGAAGGGGAGCCCGAGGGTGGGGCACGCTGCACGCGATGTTTTGCGCTGCGCCTTAAAAAAACGGCCGAGATGGCCAAGGCGGGCGGGTTTGACGTATTTGGCACAACGCTTACCGTCAGCCCACACAAAAACGCCAAGTTGATAAACAGCCTCGGCGCGCAGATAGCGGAAGACGCGGGCGTTTCATTTTTAGAGGCCGACTTTAAAAAGAAAGACGGCTTTAAGCGCAGCATCGTCTTGTCAAAACAACTTGGCCTCTATCGCCAAGACTACTGCGGCTGCATCTTCTCAAAACGCAAAGATAAAGAAATTTAGTTTCGTAAAAGCACTCCTAAAATGCTAGGAGTGTTTTTTCTTTTAACTTTAATATTTAGCCCGGTTTGGGGTGAATTTTACTTGCCAAGAGGGGGATAATTTTGGTATTATTAATGTGTATTATTGTATATTAGGGCTTTTGCGCCCAAATGAAAACAAGGAAAGCGAAACTATGAAAATTATTATTGATGCATTTGGCGGAGACAATTCGCCGCAAGAAATGGTGCGCGGGGCGGTTACAAGCGTTAACCTTATTGACGATTTAAAGATTGTTTTGACGGGTGACGAGGCCGCGATCCGTGCCGAACTTAACCGCACGGGTTATATTGGAGACGAGATTGAGGTTGTGCACGCGCCAGAGGTTATAACGTGTGACGAGTCGCCAACGATGGCCATCCGCAAAAAGACGCAAAGCTCGTTGGTTGTTGGCCTTGATTTGTTAAAAAGTGACGACACGGCGGACGCATTTATAAGCGCGGGCAGTACAGGCGCGGTGCTTGCGGGTGGACTGTTTAGAGTTGGGCGCATTAAGGGCGTTTTAAGGCCTGCATTGGGGCCGCTTCTTCCTAACGCAAAGGGCACGAAAACGATGCTTATTGACTGCGGCGCGAATATGGACTGTAAGCCTGAATATCTGGTTCAGTTCGCGGTTATGGGCAGCGAGTATATGCGCGCTACGTTTGGAATCGAAAGGCCGCGCGTTGGGCTTATGTCGGTTGGCGTTGAAGACCACAAGGGCAACGACCTGACCCACACGGTTTTTGAAAAACTTAAAGCGCTTGATTCGATTAATTTTGTTGGAAATATGGAAGCGCGCGATATGCTAAGTGGCGATTATGACGTTTTGGTGTGCGACGGGTTTGTTGGCAACGTTGCATTAAAAGCCACTGAGGGCGCCGTTGCATTTTTGATGAACTCGCTTAAAACCAAGATTAAAAACGCTAACATTTTTGCTAAACTTGGGGCGGGGATGCTTAAAAAGCCGCTTAAAGAGTTAAAGCGCGATATGGACTACACAAATCAGGGCGGTTCGCCATTTTTGGGCGTTGAGAAACTGATAATTAAGTCGCACGGGTCAAGCACGGCAAAAACCATCGTTTCGTGCGTGTTCCAAGCGTGTGAACTTATAAATGCTGGCACCCTTGATAAAATTCGCGAGGGGCTGGCGACGCTAGGGAAGGAGCAATCTGGTGAAACAGCAGTTTAATTTAGTAGAGGCGCAAAAGCGACTTGGGGTTAGTTTTAAGCAGCCGAACCTAATCAAGCAGGCCTTTACGCATTCAAGTTTTGCTAACGAGCACCACACAAAAAGCAACGAGCGCCTTGAATTTCTTGGTGACAGCGTTTTGGGGTTTATCGTGACGGACAAGATTTATTCGTGCGTTAATCTGCCTGAGGGAGAGTTGTCAAAACTGAGGTCGCTGTTAGTCAGCGTTGACCCGCTAAGCGAGATTATTGACAAGCTTAACCTTGACGAACTTATGCTTAAAGGCGTGGGTGAAAGCAAGGCGCACGCGACGTCTAAGGCGATGAAGTGTGACCTTTTTGAGGCGATAGTTGGCGCGATTTATCTTGACGCGGGTCTTGGGGCTGCGCGAGAATTCGTTTTAAGCCATCTTGGCAAAAAAATAGCCGAACTTAAAACGCGCGACAATTTTGAAGACAGCAAGACGCAACTTCAAGAGCGTTTTGTTCGCGAGAAAGTGGTGTATAACACCAAAAAAACGGGCGAAGACCACAGCCCCGTGTATGTAAGCAAAGTTTTAATTAATGGCGTTGTTTGTGGGCACGGAGAGGCGGGCAACAAGCGTACGGCCGAGATGATGGCCGCAAGTGAAGCCCTGAAAAAAGTAACAAAAGTTTAATTTATACCTATTAAAAGGCCTAAGAGTAACCGTTTTTGATGGTTAAAAGTTATTTGCCAGAGGCGATTATTTAGCCTGATGGTAACGAAGTTTATTTGCCAAAGGCGATTGTTTAGCCTGATGGTAACAAAAGCATAAAGAGGATACAAAGTTGAAGTTTAAGAAGATAGAAATCTGCGGTTTTAAGTCTTTTGCAGACAAGATGGAAGTTAAGTTTGAGTCGGGCGTGACGGGTATTGTTGGCCCTAACGGCTGCGGAAAAAGTAACGTAGCGGACGCGATTAGATGGGTTATGGGTGAGCAAAGCGCCAAGGCGTTGCGTGGCTCGAATATGCAAGACGTAATTTTTAACGGTACGGACACGCGTAAGCGCCAGTCTTTTTGTGAGGTTTCACTTTATTTTGACAACAGCGAGCGCATTTTTCCGCTTGAATATGACGAGGTTGTGTTTACGCGAAAACTTTATCGCTCGGGCGAAAGCGAGTATATGATAAACAAAACGCCTTGCCGAATGAAAGACATTGTTGACGCCCTGCGAGACAGCGGCCTTGGCAAAGAAAGTTATTCGATTATCGGGCAGGGTAAGATTGACAGTCTGCTTTCAGCGAAGCCTGAGGAGCGTCGTTCGGTTTTTGAAGAGGCGGCGGGCATAAGCAGGTTTAAAAGCCGTAAGATTGAGGCCGAAAGAAAGTTAGAGCGCACGAATGACAACCTTACGCGCCTAAATGACATTATTTTAGAGTTAGAGCGCCAGCTTGGGCCTCTTGCGGAGCAAAGCGAAAAGGCCAAAAAGTTTTTGGAACTGCGCGATACTCTTAAATTGTTAGAGCTTAACATTTATGTTGCTCAGTTTGACAGCGCAAGCGGTAACAAAGAGGCCATCCACAACCGCCTTGACGCCTTAAATGAAGAGCTTGAAACCAAGCAGCGCGAGTTTAATGAGGTGCTTGATGCGTATAACCTTAGTCGTGAAAGCATCAACAACCTTGACTGGCAGATTGAAAAACTGCGCGACGAACTGCTTGACATTACGGTTGGCATTGAAAAACAGTCCGGCCAAAGCAACCTTGTTAAAGAAAAACTTAGTAACGCCAAAGACGCGGCGGAAAAACTTAAACTCTCGCTTGGGCAAGACGAGGTTTTGTCGTCAAGCCTTGCAAGCAAAATCGACCTGTCAAAAAAAGAGCAGGCCGAACTTATTAAAACCAATGCCGAACTTGAAAAGACCATTGCGCGCAATAACGAAGAGTACCTTGAAATTGTTGACCGAATTACGGCGGGCGAGAAGACGGCCGAGCTTAGTGGTGACGAAATCGTGACCGCGCTTGACAGGCTTGGCGACGTTAAATCGTCAATATCCAGCCTGACGACAGAGAAAAACAACCTTGAAGCGCGCAAGCAAGAAATCTTAGACCGAAAGGCGCAGATAAATAACGATGAGCGTGAACTTGAAAGCAAAACGCAAGACAAGCTAGCCGAACTTGACAAAACTGAGCGCAAACTTGACGACACGCGCGCGCGCCAACAGGCTAAGCAAGACGAACTTAAAAACCTAAGCCAGCTTTTGTCTGACGCATACACTCGCCAACAAGAGATGAATGCTGAGTTTCACACCAAGCTTTCGCGCGCCCGCATTATGCAAGAAATGGCCGAAGAAAACGAGGGGTACATCCTAAGCGTTAAGCGCCTTTTAGAGCAAGCCAAAACCAATTCAAGCCTTGGTGGGATGATAATTGGCGTTGTTGCCAAGCTTATGAAGGTGCCTGAAAAACTTGAAACGGCGATTGAGATGGCCTTGGGCGCAAGCGTTCAAAACATCGTTACGCGCAACGAGGACGACGCGAAATACATCGTTAATTTCTTAAAAGAAAACAGGTTTGGGCGCGCTACATTTTTGCCACTTACCAGTATGAAAGAGCGCCGAATTTTGCCTGAAATGTTGCCTAAACTGAAAGCGCAGGGCGTTTTGGGCATTGCCAGCGACCTGATTAAATATGACAAGTCTAACGCGCCGGTATTTTCAAGCCTGCTTGGCAGCACGGTAATTGTTGACACGATTGAAAACGCGGTAAGCCTTGCTAAATCTACGCGCTATTCGTTTAAAATAGTGACGCTTGACGGCGACGTTATTAACCCGCAAGGTTCGATTACGGGTGGTTCTAAAAAAGACACGGCGGTTAATCTTTTGGGTCGCGAACGTGAACTTGAAGACACGAAAAAGGCCGTTGAGGTTATAAAGGTAGACATCGAAAAACTTAACGCGCGCATTGAAACGCTTAAAAAAGAGAAAGAGGTAACAAACGCCGCATTGCTTGAAATTT
This sequence comes from Acutalibacteraceae bacterium, assembly GCA_963602035.1. GTDB lineage: Bacteria > Bacillota > Clostridia > Christensenellales > UBA1242 > UMGS2070. The sequence goes on from CAVCHC010000001.1 coordinate 48,419, forward strand.
CGGGCGATATTCACGAACTTGAAGTTGCCATCGTGCGCCTAAATGACGAGATTGAGGGGCTTGAAAACGACGCAGACGACCTTGAAAGCGAAGACCGCAATCTTGGTTTTCAGTTTGACAATATTCTTGACCGCATTGAGATTATTGATGCAACGCTTGCTGAAACCAAAAACAGCGAGAAAGAGATTAATGACCAAAAGTCGTCTGCCAGCGAAAGCAAGCGCATAATGACGTCACGATTTGAGCAGCTTAAAAAGCAGCGCGAAGAGTTGTATGAAACGCTGACGACGCTTAAAGTTAAAAAGGCGTCAGCCGAGGCCGAGCTTGAAAAACTTTCGGCCGACCTTGACCGATTTGAAACCGAACTTGCCCAAAGCGAGTACCGCACGCGTGAAAACCAGCTTGAACTTGCAAAGGCGAACGCAACGATAGCCGAGTTTGAAAATATGCTTAACGCGATTGTTGAAAGCAAAGAGGTCACCGCCGCGCAAGAAAGGCTTAACGAAATCAAGGCCGAACTTTCAAAGATGGATATGAAAAAGGCCGATTTGCAGGCCACGATGAACAATGCTGACAGCAAGAAGATGGAACTTTCAACAGACATTCAGCGTGCCAGTGACAAAAAGACCAAAGAAGAGATGAGCCTTCAAAAGATAGACACGGATATCGAGGCGATGCAAGAGCGCGTTTGGGAAGAGTATTCGATGACGTATGCTGACGCTAAGGCTTATGAAAAAGAGGATTTTGACTTGACCCGCGGCCTGGCGGAAAGTGGCAAGATTAAAAAAGAAATCAGTGCGCTTGGATACGTTAACGTTGCGGCGATTGAGCAAGTGGGCGAGGTCAGCGCAAGGTATAACGAGATGGCCACTCAGCGTGACGATTTAACCAAAACGCAAGAAGACCTTTTAAAGATTATAAAAGAACTTACCACCCAGATGGAGGCGCGCTTTAAAGACCAATTTGAAAAAATCAATCAAAACTTTCAAAAGACGTTTAAAGAGTTGTTTGGTGGCGGGCGTGCTGAACTTATCTTGCACGACGACGTTAGCTGCTTAGAGGCCGGCATAGATATTGTTGCTGAGCCACCGGGCAAAAAGCTGCAAAGCATAACGCTGTTGTCAGGCGGAGAGAAGGCATTTACGGCGGTTGCGATACTGTTTGCGATACTTAAACTTAGGCCTATGCCATTCTGCGTGCTTGACGAAATTGAGGCCGCGCTTGACGATGCCAACGTTGAAAGGTTCGCTAAATACTTAAAGCGATTTAGCGAAGACACGCAGTTTATCGTTATCACGCACCGTAAGCCAACGATGGAACTGGCGGACTGTTTGTATGGCGTAACGATGGAAGAAAAGGGCGTTTCAAAGATGGTTTCGGTTAAGCTTAGCGACGCGGTTAAGCAGTCAAGCGAGGAGAGTGCGTAATGGGATTTTTTAAAAGACTTTTTGAAGGAAACAAGAAAACTAAGCGGTCTTTTGCCGAGAAATTGAAGTATATTTTTACGGGCAACGAGATTGACGAAGAGTTTTATGAAGAGCTTGAATATTGCCTTATTTCAAGCGACATTGGGGCGGCCACGTGCGAAGAAATCTTAGACGAGCTTCGCGCGCAGATCAAACTTAAAAAACTTAAAAAAACTGAGGACTGTAAAGACCTTTTAAAGGATATTTGCGTTGAAATTTTAGAAAAGAACCCCGTTGAAGAGTTTAATAGCCCGGCCGTTTTGATGGTTGCGGGCGTCAACGGCGTTGGAAAAACCACGGCGATTGGCAAGATTGCTAATGCGTACACAAAACAAGGCAAAAAGGTCATCATCGCGGCGGCGGACACCTTTCGCGCGGCGGCGAGCGACCAGCTTGAAGTGTGGGCGAACCGCGCTAAGGTTAAAATCGTTAAATCCAGCGAGGGGGCAGACCCCGGGGCGGTTGTGTTTGACGCGATTGCGTCGGCTAAGGCCAAGGGCTGTGACCTGTTGATTATTGACACGGCGGGCAGGCTTCACAACAAGGCCAACTTGATGGAAGAGCTGAAAAAGATTTCGCGTATTGTTGAGCGCGAGTATCCCGAGGCAGACTATCACAAGGCCATCGTTGTTGACGCAACTACTGGGCAAAACGCCTTTAACCAAGTTGAGTTTTTTGACGAGGCAATAGGCCTAACTGACCTTATCATAACCAAACTTGACGGGACGGCCAAGGGCGGCTTTTTGTTAGGCCTTGCGGGGCAATACGAGATACCCATTCGTTTCGTTGGCGTCGGCGAGGGCATAGACGACCTTTTGCCATTTAACGCCCGCGAATTTATGGACTCGATTATTTAAAGTAAAGTTTAAAGTTGAAAGTTTAAATGCGGATGCTTATTTTCAGTATTTCTATTTTTTACATCCGCATAAATATATTTACACTCACCAGCACTCCACTTCGTTGCGCCAGTGTTCGTTGTAAATATATTTACGCTTGCTGTCGTCGTTACTAAATTAGGCTGCTGCTAATTGTCATTGCGAGGAGCATTAGCGACGTGGCAATCTCAGCCGCTTTATTCTCACGCGCAAGCGTGCTCGCCAAGGATTTTGGTACAAAATACGCAGGCGAAGAGGAGCAACCGAACGCAAGATAAGCGAACACCTACGTTAGTAGGGCTGAGCGTCAAACAAGTTCGCGTTGCGACGAGGTGGTGAGGTGTAAATGTATGTACGCGGGTATATGTAATAAATGATTTGTAAATAGTCAACTTCTTTTAACTTTTCACTTTTAACTCTTCACTTTTAACTTTTTTATGTTTCCTCTTGACAAGGGGGAGAAATAGTGGTATTCTTATCAATGTAAAGTTAAATTGCTTTACAACTGGGGGCAAAATGGATTTGATAGACAAGCTTAAATCAATTGACCTTTTTGACCTTTATGGTTCGCTTTTAACGGACGGGCGGCGCGAGGTTATGTCGCGGTATCTTTATGACGACTGCGCGCTTAGCGAGATTGCAACTGACCTTGGGCAATCAAGGCAGGCGGTTTATGACGCGATTTCATCAAGCGAAAAACAACTTGCGCGGTTTGAAGAAAAACTTGGGTTCTTGGCGGCGCGAAAGTTGGTGCGCGCAGAGATTGACGCGTGTTTAGGTGAAGGCGACCTTGATAAGATTAAGGCAAGGCTAAACAAGATTAAAAACAATTTATAACGGAGAAATTATGGGGCTTTTTTCAAATTTAGGCGAGAAACTTAATCATATTTTTTCAAAACTTACCAACAAGGGTAAGCTAACTGAGCTTGAAATAAAAACGGCGATGAGAGAGGTTCGCGTTGCGCTTTTAGAGGCCGACGTTAACTTTCAGGTTGCCAAAGATTTTATTTCAAAGGTAACAGAAAAGGCCGTTGGCGAAGAGATTTTAAAAAGCTTGACGCCGGGGCAACAGGTTATCAAAATCGTTAAAGACGAACTTGTTGAGCTTATGGGTTCAACGAACGCAAAACTTGGGGTGTCGTCAACCCCGCCAACCGTCATATTGATGTGCGGCCTTCAAGGCGCGGGCAAAACCACGATGTGTGGAAAGCTTGGTGCGCTTTTGAAAAAGCAGGGCAAAAAACCGCTTTTGGTTGCGTGTGACATTTATCGTCCTGCGGCGATTGAACAGCTTAAAATCGTTGGCAAAACTGCTAACTGTGAGGTGTTTAGCGAGGGGCAGATTGACCCCGTAAAGATTGCCAAAGACGGTATCGCGCACGCCAAGAAGATGGGGTTTGACACTGTTATTATTGACACGGCGGGCAGGCTTCATATCGACGAAAAGTTGATGGCAGAGATACAAAACATCAAAGACGCCACAAACCCAACCGAAATTCTTTTAACGATTGATGCGATGCTTGGCCAAGACGCCGTAAATGTTGCGAAAGAGTTTGACGAAAAACTTGGCATAACGGGCACGATTGTAACCAAACTTGATGGTGATACGCGTGGTGGCGTTGCGCTGTCAGTAAAAGCCGTAACGGGCAAGCCAATCAAATTCTGTGGCGTTGGCGAAAAGGTGGGCGACCTTGAACCGTTTTATCCTGACCGAATGGCCTCGCGCATTCTTGGTATGGGCGACGTTTTGACGCTTATAGAGAAGGCGCAAGAAAATGTTGACAAAGAAACGATGAAGCGTATGGAAGAAAACCTAAGGCGCAACACGTTTACATTTGACGACTTTTTGATGCAGTTTGAGCAGATAAGCAAGATGGGCAACCTAAGCGACCTTATCGCGATGATTCCGGGCGCGGGCACCAAGTTTCAAGTTGGCGACGTTGACGAGAAAAAGCTTGTTAAATACAAGGCTATCATTCAGTCTATGACGCCGAAAGAGAGGCAAAACCCAGACCTAATTAAGGCCAGCCAAAAAAAGCGAATTGCGGCGGGCAGTGGGTCAACCATCCAAGAGGTCAACTCGCTTATGAAGCAGTATGACCAAACCAAGCAGATGATTAAAAATATGAATGGCCGAAATATGCAAAAAATGTTCGGCCGAAAAATCAACTTTTAATTAGCTTTAACTTGCGGGCAAGCACTACGTCGCTGGCGGGTATATACAAAACGCTGGCGGGGAATTAAGGATTTCTACCCGACATGTTTTACCAGCGGGCAGACTCAGCCAAGTTTGGCTAATTAAAAATAAGTGGCATATTTCAGCGTACCAACGCTGTTTATGATAAAAAAACAAAAGGAGAACGAAAATGGCTGTTAAAATCAGACTTACAAGAATGGGTGACAAGAAATCTCCATTCTATCGCATTGTTGTTGCAGATTCAAGGAAATCAAGAGATGGTGAGGTTATCGATTTAATCGGTACTTTTAACCCATTAACCAACCCTGAAACCATCAAAGTTGACGCAGATAAGGCAACTGACTGGCTTAAAAAGGGCGCACAACCAACTGACACGGCTAAGGCATTGCTTGTTAAGGCAAACGTAACTTTCCCTGAAAAGAAAGTGAAGGCTAAAAAGGCAAAAGCAACCGCAGAAGTTAAAGTTGAAGCCGAACCTGCTAAAAAGGCACCAGCAAAAAAAGCTGCTGCTAAAACAACTGCTAAAACTGCAACCAAAAAAGCTGCAACCAAGAAAGCAGAATAGTAAGGAGGTAAGGCTTTATGCAAGAATTACTTCTTTATATCGCTAAAAATTTGGTAAATGATGCAGACGCAGTTTCAGTAGACGTCAAAGAAAATGACAGGTTTATTGACTGCAAATTGACCGTAGGCAAAGGCGACTTAGGCAAGGTTATTGGGCGCAATGGCAAAATTGCGGCCGCTATCCGCACCGTAGCGCGCGCTTATGGCCGAAAACAAAACAAAAAAGTCAACGTTAAAATTGACGAAAATTAGTGAAGGGGGCGCGTGCCCCTTTTGTTTGTGTGAGGGAATATGGATTTTTTAGAAATCGGCCTTATAACCAAGCCGCACGGGGTTCGCGGGCAAGTTAAAATCAAGCCGCTTGACTTTGGCCATTTTGACTTTTTGGCCGCAAAAACGCTTAACATCGGCGGTACGGACTATGCTGTATTAGAGATTTTTTCAAACAATGGCGAGTTTGTTGCGACCTTAGCAGGCGTGGACAGCGTACAAAAGGCCAACGCGCTTAAAAATAAGGCAGTGTGCGTAGCGCGCAGCGAGGTTGACGCGGGCGACCAGATTTTTGTTGCCGACATTTTGGGCAAAACGGCGGTTGACGACGGTGGGCGCGTGCTTGGGCGTATTGACGACGTCCAAAATTTTGGCGCGGCCGACGTTATCTATATAAAAGGCGAAAAACCGTTTTTGTTTGCCAACATCGGCGGGATAATCACGGCGGTTGATGACAAGCAAGTGACGCTTAACGCAAAAAATCTAAGCGAGGTTATGGTTTATGAAGATTGACATTTTAACGCTGTTTCCTGAGATGTTTGAGCCGCTTAAAACCAGCCTTTTAGGTAAGGCGCAAGAGAGGGGCGTGCTTGAAATCAACCTGATTAACATTCGCGACTATTCGACGGACAAGCACAAAAAGTGCGATGATTATCCTTTTGGTGGCGGGTGCGGGATGCTGATGACGCCGCAGCCTATCGCAAGCGCGTTTGAGGCGATTGAGGGGTACAAAACTGCGCACAAAATCTTTATGTCGCCGCGAGGGAGGACGTTTGTTCAGTCGCGCGCGAAAGAACTTAGCCAGTTTGACCATCTTATCATCTTGTGCGGGCACTATGAGGGGGTAGACCAGCGCATTATCGACCTGTTTATCGACGAGGAAATTTCAATCGGCGACTATGTTTTAACGGGCGGCGAAATCCCCGCGATGGCCGTGGTTGACAGCGTCGTGCGCCTTATCCCCGGCGTGATTGGCGATATCAACTCAACCGAGGACGAAAGTTTTTCGGCGGGCACCCTTGAATATCCGCAGTACACGCGGCCGCAAACGTTTATGGGGCTAAGCGTGCCTGACGTCTTGATAAGCGGCGACCACGGTAAGGTTGACGCGTGGCGAAAAGAGCAGTCAAGGCTTATAACCGCCGCCCGCCGCCCAGAATTATTAAATAAGTGAAGAGTTAAAAGTGAAAAGTGAAAAGAAGCGGCTGGAATTAAATTGCTGTTACTAGTAACTTGTACGTGCCTGTCATTGCGAGGAACGTAGTGACGTGGCAATCCCATTGCTAGGGGAAGAGACGATGTTACCAGCGCAGCTCCGCCCCCTTGGCTCGTCGCAACTCGAACTTGTTTAACGCTCAGCCCTACTAACGTAGGTGTTCGCTTATCTCTCGTTCGGTTGCTCCTCTTCGCCTGCAAATTTTATGCTAAAATTTTTGGCGAGCACGCTTGCGCGTGGGGATAAATCGGCTGAGATTATCGCGTCGTTACACTCCTCGTAATGACAATTAGCAGCAGACCATTTTAGCGACATCGGTAAGCGTAAATATATTTACAACGAACACTGGCCGAAGCATGGCGTAGGTTTGGTGAGTGTAAATGTATTTATGCGGGTGCACCGAATAGATACTGCAAATAATCGGCCGCATTTAAACTTTAAACTTTCAACAAGCGTGGTTGTGCAAATAAAAATCTGGTTATAAAAGGAGAATAAGATGCTTATACAGTGGTTTCCGGGGCATATGGCCAAAACGCTTAGGGTTATTGAAGAAAACCTTAAATTGGCAAATGCTATTATCTATTGTCTTGACGCGCGCGCGCCGTTTTCAAGCTTGAACCCAAAATTTGATAAGATTATAGGCAACAAGCCTGTTATTTTCGTGCTTAACAAGGCCGACTTGGCTGACGAGGTGATGACGAAACGTGCGGTTAAAATGCTTGAAAATGAGGGTAAAACCGTGATTGTTACCAACGCTAACAGCAACGCTTGTCGCGGGCTGATAACAAAAACGCTTACGGCGGCCTTTAAACAAAAACAAGAGGTGTTTGACCGTCGCGGCGTGACGGGCGTTTTAAGGGCGATGGTTATCGGCGTGCCTAACACGGGCAAAAGCACGATAATCAACTTGCTTGCGGGCGAAAAAAAGGCCACAACGGGCGACAAGGCGGGCGTAACCAAAAACGCCAACTGGATAAAAGTGGCAGACAACATCGAGGTTATGGACACGCCCGGGACGCTTTGGCCAAGCTTTGAAGACCCAGCCGTTGGGCGAAATCTTGCCATCATCGGCTCGATAAAAACCGAGGTTTTGGATATAAGCGAACTGGGGTTTGAAACCGTCAAACTGCTTATTGACATCGCGCCCGACAAGCTTAAAGAGCGCTATAAACTTAGCGAGGACGCAGGCGAACTTGCGGCGCTTGACCCGATTGAAATCTATGACGAGATTTGCGCTAAGCGTGGCTGGATATTAAAGCGCAATGAGATGGACTATGAGCGCGCGGGTAAGGGCATTCTTGACGATTTTCGCTCGGCGCGTATCGGCCGCATAACGATAGACAAGTTTTAAGTAAAGTTTAAAGTTGAAAGTTTAAAGTTTAAATATTGATGTCATTGCGACGAAGCGACGACTTTTTGGAGAAACAGATGAAACCTGATTGTGATTTATTGGCGTACGAAAACGCGCTGCGCCGTGAGGGCAAAACTCTTATCGCGGGGGCAGACGAGGTAGGGCGCGGGCCGCTGGCGGGGCCGGTGGTGACGTGTGCGGTTATTATGGACCTTGACCACGTCGTTGACGGCGTGTGGGACAGCAAAAAGCTTAGCGAAAAAAAGCGTGAGCAACTTTTTGACGAGATAAAAAAGCACGCGATTGCCTATCAAATTGAGTTTGAAAGCGAGGCGGCGATTGACGAAATCAACATCCTTAACGCCACGAAAAAGTGTATGGCGCGCGCGATAAACACTCTGTCGGTGCGGCCTGACGTGGTGCTGGTTGACGCGGTTGACGGCCTTGACATTAACGTGCCCGAAAAGGCGATTGTTCACGGCGACGCGCTGAGTTACACCATCGGCTGCGCAAGCATCTTAGCCAAGGTCACAAGAGATAGGTTTATGTGTGAGATGGCCAAAAAATATCCGCAATACGGCTTTGAAAAACATAAAGGCTATGGCACCAAGGCGCACATCGAGGCATTAAAGACCTATGGAGCGTGCCCAATTCACCGCAAATCGTTTATTAAAAATTTTTTGTAAAAAGGGGTGCAGGATGAACAACATCAAGGTGTGGAAAGAGGGCGAAACGCAGGCGAAAGACTATCTTATCGCGCGCGGGTATCGGGTGGTTGAAACCAACTATAAAAACGCGATTGGCGAAATCGACCTTATCGCGGTTGACCCAAAAACGCGCCAAGAGCGGGTGGTTAAAAACCGACTTGAACGGGGCGTGATTGACAAGCGTGCGGCCGAACGCCTTATGGCGCAGTGCGTGGATATGCTTGTTTTTGTTGAGGTCAAAACGCGGTCAAGCGGGAAGTTTGGCGACCCGTCGCTGGCGGTAGACATAACGAAACAGCGCAAGGTGTGTCGCGCCGCAACGGCCTATTTAAAGCGCTTTGGTAAGATGAACACGCCCGCCCGATTTGACGTTATTTCAATCAGTGGCGACCAGGTTGAGCACATCCTTAACGCCTTTGACACCTTTTATGGCTAAAAATTCGACAAAATTTATAAAAACACTTGCTTTTTTTATAAAGACGTGCTAATATATTTAAGCAAAAAAGTGGTCCTCTGCGCAAAGAGCTTGCACGAACACTTATCATACTAAAAGGAGGCAAACGACATGAGTAATGTTATTGATGCTATTGAAAAAGAAGGTATGCGCGCTGATATCCCTGAGTTTAACATTGGTGACACGATTAAGGTTTACGCTAAAATCGTTGAAGGCAACCGCGAAAGAATTCAAGGCTTTGAAGGCGTGGTAATAGCTCGCAGAAACGGTGGAATAAGAGAAACTTTCACGGTTCGTCGTGTATCATTCGGTATCGGCGTTGAGAAAACTTATCCGCTTCACTCACCAAAGATCGACCACATTGAAATCGTTCGTAAAGGTGATGTAAGACGTGCTAAACTTTACTATCTTCGTGAACGTAGTGGGAAGTCGGCGAAAGTAAAAGAAAAGAAATAGTTAAAACCGCAAATTTGCGCGACTAAATGCAGAAAAGACAACGTCACTAAGCGTTGCAGCCGAAAAGGCTAGCTACCGCTTAGATGACAACGTCTTTTCTTTTTTATTCATCACAAATTTGTGGTTTTAACACGTGACTAATTCTTTTAAGTTATGGTATAAATTGTCATTGCAAGAAACGATGTGATGGGTTATTCACAGCAGAAGCTGCGACGAATTTATATATACAATTCCCAACTCCGCCCCCTTTAGGGGGAGGGTGGTCGAACGTAGCGTAGAGCGTAGTGAGACGGAGGGGTTAATAAGTCCGCAGAAAAAACGGTGGTGCTATAAATTGGCAATGTTTGTTTTTTACTAATATTTTATAATAATTTACAAAATCTAACTGCGTTGATATAATTTGAATATGATACAATACAATAACTATAATTATAAATTCGCAAAACGTATGCGCAAAAATATGACGCCGTGGGAGTTGCGGCTTTGGGAATTATGCTTACGCAAATTACCATTGCGGTTTAAACGTCAACATTTGCTAGGAACCTACATCGTGGATTTTTATTGCGCCAAGGCCAAGTTGGTTGTTGAAATAGATGGAGGCCAGCACTATTACGATGACGATACACAAAACAAAGATGCCGAGCGAGACGAGTTTTTAAAATCGCAGGGGCTTACGATATTGCGCTTTTCGGACACTCACATTCACTATTTTTTTGAAAGTGTGTGCGCAGAGATATACAAGGCAATAGAACCATACTTAAATAAAGAAAGTTAATTTTTTAGAAGATGCATATTTTTTAGATTTTGAGAGAACATAATAAAAGAAGGTGTTATAGTTCGGTTGGTTTAACCAAATTATAATACCTTCTTTTTTTCTGCGGACTGATTAACCCCTCCGTCTTGTGTCGCTCTACGCTCCACTGCGACCACCCTCCCCCTAAAGGGGGCGGAGTTGGGTTAGGGAAGTGGGGCGGATGCCATAGGGGTTAAAAGTTAAACCTGAGATTGTATCTTGAAAAAAATGAAAAATTTTGGAAAATTCTCTTGTAATTTTGGGGCGGGTGTGGTATAGTTATAAGCGAAATCACACCTTTGCTGATGAAAGGGCTGTTGCCAAGGCGGCGCGGTTAGTGGTGTTTTGTAACAGATTTAGGCTTTAAAAATATGGCAGGTCTTAGGTTTAGGCGGCTGAACGTACGGATGTATGTTAGGCAGTTTAGGCGACTGTGCGTAATATGATTGCGCAAGTTGTTTGTCTGGGGCGGGGCTTTAAAAAGTTTATCAAGCGTGATGAAATCGTGTTTGGATGGCTTTTAAGGCGGCCAATTTGTGGGGCTAAATTAAGTGCAAAATGCATAAGGCTGGGCGGCGTGGTGGCCTTGTTCAGGTGACGCAAGGGGAGGAAATAAACAAGGAGGAAATCAAAAAATGTCAGTAGTATCAATGAAACAATTGCTTGAAGCCGGTGTTCATTTTGGTCATCCAACTCGTAAATGGAACCCAAAAATGAAGAAGTACATTTTTACCGCCCGCAATGATATTTACATTCTTAACCTTGAAGTTACGGTTGGTCTTATCGACGAAGCGTATGCATTTGTTAAAAGTGTTGTTGAAAGTGGCAAGTCGGTATTGTTTGTAGGCACAAAGAAACAAGCAAAAGACGCAGTGATAGAAGAGGCTCAACGTTGTGGCCAGTTCTATATGGGCAACCGCTGGTTAGGTGGTACTTTAACCAACTTTAAAACCATTCGTGCTCGTGTTGAACGCTTAAACAAGCTTAATTCTATGGAACAAACTGGCGAGTTCGACCTTCTCCCTAAGAAGGAAGTTGCTAAACTTAAAGCCGAAAGAGACAAACTTGAAGAGAATCTTGGCGGTATTAAGGATATGCACACGATGCCAGGCGTTTTATTTGTTGTTGACCCTAAGAAAGAGTACATCGCAGTAAGAGAAGCGCGCAGTCTTGGTATTCCTATCGTTGGCCTTGTTGACACCAACTGTGACCCAGATGATGTTGACTTTGTTATCCCAGGAAACGACGACGCTATTCGTGCGGTTAAGCTTATTGCTGGGGCAATGGCAGATGCTGTTATTGAGGCGAAAGAGGGCGAAGAGGGCTTAGCTAAACGTAAGGCCGAGGAAGCTGAAAAGGCTGCCGAAGCTAACGAAGCCAACCAAACGGTTGAAGCTGCCGAAAAAATCGCGCCTGAAACGAAGACCGAAAGTAACGAGCAAGAATAATTAAATAAGGGGAACAAATTTATGGCAACTATGCAACAAATAAGCGAACTCCGCGAAAAAACTGGGGTTGGCGTTCTTCAATGTAAAGAAGCACTTTTAGCTTGCAATGACAATATCGAAAAGGCGATTGATTATCTTCGCGAAAAGGGTATTGCCGGCGCGGCTAAAAAAGAGGGCAGAATTGCGGCTGAGGGCGTTTGTGACACTTACGTTCATGGCAATGGCAAAATCGCATGTATGATCGAAGTAAACTGTGAAACAGATTTCGTTGCGAAGTCTGACGCATTTAAGGCGCTTGTTCACGACCTTTTGCTTCACATCGCTGCGTGCAACCCACTTTTTGTTAGCGATGCAGAGGTTGACCAAGAGCTTATCGCCAAAGAACGCGAAATCTATCGCGCACAGGCTTTAAACGAGGGCAAACCAGAAGCCGTTGTTGACAAGATGGTTGAAGGCCGAGTTAAGAAATACCTTAAAGAGGTTTGCTTGCTTGACCAACCATTTGTTAAAGACCCAAGCAAAGACATTCGTACGCTTATTAACGAAGCTATCGCTAAAATCGGCGAGAAGATAACGGTTCGCCGTTTCGTTCGCTGGGTTATGGGCGAAGGCCTTCAAAAGCGCAGTGAAAACTTCGCTGAGGAAATCGCAAAAGCAACCAAAGCGTAATAAAAAGCTTATTAAGCACCAATGTGGCACAACCGCCCGTTGGTGTTTTTTTGTTGCCTTTTTGCGGAGTAACGTATGTTAAAATTGACATTGTTAAAGTTATACTCTCTATCCTTTCCCCAACTCCGCCCCCTTTAGGGGGAGGGTGGTCGAACGTAGTGTGGAGCGGAGTGAGACGGAGGGGTTAATCAGTCCGCAGAAAAAACGAGAATATTATAAAGTGGCTGAGATTACCACGTCGGCCTTGCCTCCTCGTAATGACAAAAATAATACCACAATAAAAAAATACTCTATGTTTATCAATATTGACTTACATAGAGTATTTTCTTTTTTCGAGTTGCCTTATTAACCCCTCCGTCACGCCATCCCTCCACGGTCGGCGTGCCCACCCTCCCCCTGAAGGGGGCGGAGTTGGGAAGTGTATGGGGAGATTTCTCTCTATAAGGATATTAACCAGGCAGATAGTTTTAGAAACGTCAGCAAGCGTAAATATATTTACAACAAACACTGACTGAAACGCAGTGGAAGTTTGGTGAGAGGTAAATGTATTTACGCGGATAAGATAAATAATACTAAAAAATAAAAATCAATATTTCAACTTTAAACTTTCCGCGTTGTGACGACGCAACGAGGAGGTGGTAAACGTTGACAAAAGCGGGGGTTTAGGATAAAATAGGGGTATGAAAATTAAAAAAGTTTTTATGATTTATAACAGTGGCGCGGGTAAGAATAGGTCGCAGGTTCGCGCGAAAGAGATTGAGGGGCTTTTATCGGCGCGCGGGGTTGACTGCGTTTTGTTTGAAAGCAACAACAAGGCGGCCGACGCGCAGTTTGCGCTTATGGTTAAAGACGCGCAGGAATTGGGCGACGACGGGCTGTGCGTTGTTGTTTTGGGCGGCGATGGCACGCTTGGGGCGATAGTGCGCTCGATGGTAAACAGTGGGGTAGACGTGCCTGTTGCGGTGTTTCCGTGTGGCACGGCTAACGACTTTGCAACGGCCGGAAGGATACCCAAAAAGGCCGCTAAATTTGTTGACTTTTTATTCAGCACAGAGCCGCAATACACGGATATTGCTGTGGTTTCGGGCGTAGACAGCGTGCAAAAAGAGGCCACTTCAACTATCGCTATCAACGCGGTGGGTGCGGGCAATTTTTCAAACGGCGTGACGGTTTATAACACTAAGGCGAAAAAGGCGTTCGGCGTTTTGGGCTATTATTTTGGCTGTGTTCGCGAGTTTTTTCGTATGAAGTCGTGCGAGCTAACGTTTAACTGTGACGGCGAAAAAGTTAAGGCAGACACGTTGATGTTTTATCTTGTTAATTCGCCACGCGCGGGCGGGTTTGGCCATTTTGCGCCAGATGCCAAGATAAACGATGGCAAGTTTGAACTGGTTATCGTTAAAAAGACGGGGTTTTGGGGGTGCTTGTCAGTGTTTAACGCTGTCCGTCACGGTAAGGCAGACAAAAACAAGCATATCATAACGCGGTCGGTTAAAAATGTTACCGTTAGCGGCGGCGAACAACACCCAAAGTTTTTCAGGTGCGACATTGACGGAAACGCAGGGCCAGAGGGCACACTTAAAGTAAGCATCAAGAAAAACAAAATCCGCATTTTCAGTAACCTTAAAGCCGAAAGCAACAAAAAATAAATGCGGCTGAATTTATTTGTTGGTAATACCATAAACGCTAAGGGCTAACAAAAAAGCGGGGCTGAATTTAATTTCTATCGCCGCGCGCGCGAACCTAAACAGGCGATGAAAGTGGATGAAAAATAAAAAGTCAAACAAATAAGTCAAAATTATTTGGAAAAAAGCGTAATATTTAGTATACTCGAAGAGAATAATCGTTATAGCGATTGTAAGGAGAAAATTATGATTGAATCAAACAATGTTGAAGAAATTTTTATGGAACTTGAAATGGGGCTTGAAAAACAAATCGAGCACTTTAAAACCGAGCTTAACAACGTGCGTGCGGGTCGCGCTAACCCACATATTTTAGACAAAATCACGGTGGACTATTACGGTGCGCCAACGCCTCTTGCGCATATTTCTAACATAAGCGTTCAAGACGGCCGCATTTTGGTTATCTCGCCTTGGGACAGCAGTCTTGTTAAGGCTATCAACAAAGAAATTATGGCAAGCGACATCGGCATAACTCCAAGCGACGACGGCCGCGTTATCCGCCTTGCGTTCCCTCAACTTACCGAAGAGAGGCGCCGCGAACTTGTTAAGTCTACCAAAAAAATGGCCGAAGACAACAAGGTTATCTGCCGCAACATTCGTCGTGACGCGATGGAAGAGCTTAAAAAGCTTAAAAAAGACAGCGCTATAACCGAAGACGATTTGGCGTCATTTGAAAAAGACGTTCAAAAGTCGCTTGACGCTAAAATCGCCGAGATAGACAAGATTATGGCTAACAAAGAAGCCGAAATTATGCAGGTTTAGTGCACATTTTTGTGAAATACGCTTGATTTTTTGGCAGAAAGACTAAGAAATCAAAGGAAATGTTATGTTTTTTAAAAAGAAAAATAAACACAATGCGATTGACTTAAATAATTTGCCTACGCACGTAGGTTTTATTATGGATGGCAACCGCAGATGGGCGCGAAAACGCGGATTACCGACCCTTGCGGGGCACAAAGAAGGGGCAGAGGCGCTTAAACGAATTGTTAGGCGCGCAAGCGAGATTGGCCTTAAAAACCTGTCGTTTTTCTGCTTTTCAATAGAGAATTTTAAGCGCAGCGAAGAAGAGGTAAACTACCTTCTTAAAATGATTGGCGAGATTGAAAAATTGGTGCCTGATATGCTTAAAATTGACTATAAATTTCACCATTCTGGGGACAAAACTTTGCTTCCGCCTGAGACGGTTGAGTGCATTTCGCGCATTGAAAAGGCCACCGAAAACTGTAAGACGGGCGTGCTTAACTTTCTTATCGCGTATGGCGGGCGTCATGACCTTGTGATGGCAACCAAGGCGATGATTAAGGCCAACGTTGACCCCGAAACCATCACCGAAGAGAGCATAAAAAACTATCTTACAACGTCTTCGCTGCCTGATGTTGACCTTGTTGTTAGAACCAGCGGCGAGCAGCGTATCAGCGGCTTTATGCTTTATAACTGCGCGTATGCAGAGATGATTTTTGACGAAAAATACTGGCCAGACTATAAGGGGGCTGACCTTGACCGCGTTATCGCCATTTACCAAAATCGCGAGCGCAGGTTTGGGAGGTAGGAATGCGCAACCTGTATAAGTTTGGGCTTAAAAAATTGGTTTCAACGAGGCCTTTAAAGGGGGAAAAGGGATGCTAAAACGCACTTTAACTGGGCTTGTTATTCTTATTTTGCTTGCGGGCGGGCTTGCGCTTAGGCTGGTTAGCCCGTGGTTTTTTGACGCGTTTATCTTAATATTAACGTACGCGTGCATAATCGAGATGTTTATGGCGTATAAGGTGGCAAATCGCAAATTTTTTAAGGTGCCACTGTTTTTGCTGCCAGTTGGGCTGATGTTTATTTTTAAGTGGACAAGTAGGCCGTTTATGTGGCTTATCGCCGCGTTTTTGGGGCTGTTTTTGATTTGTATGCTTAGCGAACTTATCATTTACGCAAGCCGCAGGAAGCACGAAAATCAAGAGGCTAACACCAAAGAAAACGTGGCGCGCCCGCTACTTGACTTAACCAAAACGACGATGACGGTGGCGGTTTATCCAACGCTAATTTTGTCTTCGCTGTTTGGCATTAACAACTTTGGGCTTAACGCGGGGTTTGTTGGGCTTATTATGACGTTTGCGGTTAGTATGTTCACCGACGTTTTTGCCTATGTTTTTGGCGTTTTGTTTGGCCAAAAGGGCAAGTCGCATAGGTTGGCGCCAGAGGTTTCGCCTAAAAAGAGTGTTGTTGGCTTTGTTTTTGGCATAGTTGGCGGCCTTATCGCGGGCGGCGTGGGGTACGTGTTGTTTGTGTACCTTGGCCTATTTGGCGCGTTTGGCGGGGTGAGTATGGGCGCTGCGATTGCGTTTTTTGCGGTTTTGGGCGTTGTTGGCGCGCTGCTTACACAGATGGGCGACCTTGTTGCAAGCGCGTTTAAGCGTGAGGTTGGGCTTAAAGATTTTGGCAATATTTTTCCGGGGCACGGCGGGTTTATGGACAGGTGTGACGGCCAAATGTTTACCGCGGCGCTTGTTTATTGCTTGATGCTTATTGTTTTTTAAGGAGTTACGGCTTTGATTAAGATACTTTATATACTTGTTGCTATCATTGTTTTGATGATACTTATAACCGTCCACGAGTTTGGCCATTACACGTTTGGCAAACTTTTGGGCTTTAAAATTGACGAATTTTCAATTGGTTTTGGCAAACACGCCATCTTTCAAAAAACCAACAAAAAGGGCGAAAAGTTTTCAATTCGCCTTATTCCGCTTGGCGGGTATTGCGCGTTTGCGGGCGAGGACGAAGAGAACCCTGACCCCGGCGCGTTTAACAACCAAAAGGCATGGAAGCGCCTTATTGTGACGCTGGGCGGCGTGTTTTTTAACTTTGTTTTTGGCATAATTATGAGCGCGATTTTTTTGATGGTGTCTGGCTACGCGGTGCCTAAGGTTTATCAGTTGGCGCCAAACAACACCTACTTAAAGACAGGCGACATTATTCACAAAGTTAATGGCAAAAGCCTTGAAATTTATCGCCATATGAGCGATATTACGTCTGGCATCGCGGAGGGGAAAGACATTGTTTTGACCATCGAGCGTGACGGCCAGATTATGGACATAACGGTTCAAAAACAAAACTATGACGCCTTTTATTACGTTGGCAATTTCGCGGGAGTTGCGGGCAATATTTATGACGTTGGCGGAAATGTGGTAACTGAAAGCGACCTGCGCGAGTACCTTGCGGCGATTTCGCCAGTGTTAAACGAAGACGGGACGTACCAAAAACTTGAAATCCCTGAGGGCACTTTTCAATATAAAGACGCCGATGGAAGTTTTAAAAACTATCTAAGCGCCGACCTTATTTCAAAGGCGGGCATATCGATTGCTCCAAAAGGGGTAAGCCTTGGGTTTGTGTACACCAGTTACGCGCAAAGTTACGGCTTTTTTGAGTCCCTTGGCAAGGCGTGGCCATTTGCATTCTATATCTGCGGCGTGATTTTAAGCGCGCTTCTAGGGATCTTTACGGGCGCAACAAAACTTAAAGACCTTGGCGGCACGGTGACGGCGATTGGCCAGATTGCCGAGGTTTCACAAATGGGCTTTACGCAATTTTTGATGCTGTTTCCTTTATTGTCTTTCAACCTGGCGCTGTTTAACGTTTTGCCTATTCCAGCGCTTGACGGGGCAAGGGCGGTGTTTATCTTAATCGAGATGATATTTAGAAAGCCTGTGCCGCGAAAAATCGAGGGCATTATCCACACGGTTGGGCTTATCGTGCTGTTTGCGCTTGTTATCTTTCTTGACGTTTATCACTTTTTCTTCGTGCGGTAAACGGCGGACAATGCCGCTTTATATATAAGCAAATTATATTTAAGCAAAACGGCGAACAAACCTGCTATATATAAGCAAAACGGCGAGTTAGGCTGGTTAATATAATGTAAAACGGCGTAATGCTAAATTGTTTGATTGGCGGGCGGCCGAACGCGGTATTTTAATCGTGACAAGGTGGCGGGCGCGCTTTTGGCAAAACTAAAATAGGTGTCGGGCGCGTTTTGGGTTTAACTAAAAAAGGGCGCTGAGCCTTTCACAAATGCAATTGAATTAACAAAGGACAATTATGAATATTGACGAAATTTTAACTGACATTAATGCAAAAACGGGTGGCGAGTATGGGTTCGCGCTTAGGGGCTCTGTGCTGCGCGAGGGGAACCTTTGTGACCTTGACATAAGCTATAAAGATGGCTGCATTCTAGGCAAAGACAAGCGCCAAGAGCTTACGTTTGAGATTATGAAAAACCTGCCCGCGGGCTATATTTATAACATCAAATTCACCAAAAACTATGTAACCGAAGAGACGGTTAAGCGTGAGATTGAGCGGCTTGTACGGATGAAATTTCCGGCGCTTATCTACCAGTTTGAGGGGTTTGTTGAGGGCGACCCCGCGCGCGTTATCATCCGCATTGATGAGCGGCTTGAAGACTACATCAAAACCAAAAACGTGGGCGGCGAGTTTGAAACGGCCTTGCACCACGCGTTCTTTTCAAATTTTAAGGTTGAGTTTATCAAAGACACCGAGTTTGACGACCTGGTTGACGACGTTTATGACGACCCAACCGATTTTGAGCCTGTTGCGCCAAAAACGCTTACCGTGACGGACGTCAGCCCGCTTTGTGGCGAATTGGTTGGCGACACGGCGGGGCTTATTAAAAACCATAAGGTGGTTACGCCTAACGCCATTCTTTGTGGCAAAATTAAGTTTTTGAAAGTTAGCGACATTAAGAAAAAGTCGGGCGAGGAAGCCACTGGGTCGGCTGAACATGAAAAAACGGCGGGGACAGCTGGGGCGACTGCAAGCGTAACCGAAAGCGAAAAAACTGGCGAAAACGCCGACGCAAGCGAGAAAGCGGGCGAAAGTGGCGCGCAACCGTACGTTAAAAAGTATCTTAAATTCGTGCTTGAAGACCCGACGGGCGAGATTAACTGCATCTATTTTACAACCAAAACGACCCAGCCGGCCGCGCTTAAACTTGACAATAACAGCGAGATTATCGCAAGCGGCGCCATCGAGGAAGACAAATTTTCGGGCGGGGTTACGTTTAAAATCAAGAACATCAACCTGTGCATTGTGCCGAAAAACTATGAGGAGCCGGTGGTGTTTAAACCCGAGCCTAAGGAGTATCGCTTTTGCAAGCCCGAGCCATATATTGACCGCAAGCAGGTTGACCTGTTTTCGGCGTTTAATGTTGATGACGCGGCGGTGGCGCCGTATCTGGCAAGTCACGACGTGGTGGTTTTTGACTTTGAGACCACGGGGCTTTCGGCCACTGACTGCAAAATTATCGAAATTGGCGCCGTAAAGATTCATAATGGTAAGATAACTGAGCAGTTTGAGACCTTTGTTGACCCCGAAGAGCACATCGCGGATGACAGCACCAAAATTCACGGTATTGTTGACAGCGACGTTGCGGGCGCGCCGACATACCAGCAGGCGCTGGCCGACTTTTATAAATTCACGCGAAACTCTACGCTGGTTGCGTATAACATCGCGTTTGATTACAGCTTTTTAAGCAAGTATGGCCGCGAGGCGGGGTATAACTTTGACAACCCTCAAATCGACGCGCTTAAAGTTGCAACCACGTTTGTTAAGGGCGTAAGGAACTATAAGCTTAAAACGATTGCCGACCATCTTGGCGTGCTTTTAGACAACGCACACCGCGCCGTTTATGACGCCATCGCAACCGCCGAGGTGTTTATCAAACTTGCTGACCACCTCACCGATGCCGGCCTTTAACCGCCTTGCATCGCTTGTAATGACAAATCACAGATTGTTTATAAGCCATCCTAATAATACAAGGGGTGGTTTTTTATTTTTAAAGTTAAAAGTTGAAATATTGCTGAGATTAATATTGTCATTGCGACGACGGGGTGGCTTTTTTTATGCGGAATTTTTGGGAAGGAGTATTATTGATTTTATGTGAGAGATTTTGTGGGGGGAGTTGCGGGTTTGTTGGGGGAAAATTTGGCGGGAATTTTGGGGAAGGGTATTGACAAATCGGGGGTTGTTTGCTAAACTTGTGGTCGATAAAAAAGGTAAACAAAATCAAATTAAATAGTTGCAAATTTTGATTATGTGAATGAATACTACTTTAAGCTAAGGGGGGTAATTATGAAAAAATCTGTTTTATTTTCGGTTTTTTTAAGCGTTATTTTAACGATAACTTTTGCATTTTCGACCCTTATTGAAACGGGGGTTTTAAGGTTAGCGCACGAGGATAATGGCGACGCGTCACTTTCTTGTGACCACATTTTCAGCACGATTACGACGGTGTCAAGCGCGACGTGTACCGAAGAGGGGCACGGCTATCGCGAGTGCACCAAGTGTCACATCAAAAAGGAAGTAACAACGCCAAAAACCGCGCACACGGTTGACGGCTGGACGGTTACGGTTGAGCCAACGTGCGCAAAGGCGGGCGAGGCGTATGGGCGCTGCACAAGCTGCTGGCAAGTTGTTACCAAAACACTAGCCAAAAAGGGACACTCGCCAAAGGTAACGTGGACGATTATCAAGGCGCCAACGCTTACCGAGACGGGCTTAAAGGGCATTGAATGCGAGGTCTGCGGCGAATTTTTGTGCACGGTGACTATGCCAAAACTTAGCGAGCCCGTTGACCCAATTGACCCGGTAGACCCAGTTGATCCAGTAGACCCAACGGACCCGACGGATCCAACCGATCCGTCGCACACGCACACGTATGATAGCGTGTTTACGATAGACACGGCGGCCACTTGCACAACAGACGGCCAGAAATCGCGCCACTGCACGCACACAAACTGCACGGCGCGCACCGACGTAACGGTTATTCCCGCAACGGGGCATAATTACGACGCAGGCAAGGTTATCTTGAAGGCCACCTGCACGGCGGGCGAGGTTAAACAGTTTAAGTGCACCAACGCGGGCTGCACTCATTCATACACCGAAACGGGCACGGCGCTTGGCCACAACTTTGGCGACTTTACGACTGAAAGACAGGCAACGTGCACCGAAAGCGGCGTGAAAGCAAGGCATTGCAGTCGCTGTGAAGCGCGCAAAGACGTAACCGAAATCGCGGCGCTTGGCCACAATTTTGAAAAGAACTTCACGATAGATTTTGAGCCAAATTGCCTTAGCGACGGCCAGATGTCTCGCCGCTGCACGCGCTGTGAAGAGGCGACCGAAATCACGGTTATCGAGCACGACGCGGATATGCACGACCCGATTGAGTCGACCATAATTTACATCGAGGCGACCTGCACAACGGGCGGATATTTGGAATATGAATGCAGGTATTGTCACCAAGCGGTGCGCATCCATTGTGAAAACGAACTCGGCCACGACGACAACTTTTTGACGGGCGGCGTCTGCGGGCGTTGCGGCGCTACGGGCACGGGCTATGACGACCTTGGGCACGACTGCGCGCGTCACGGGCACGTGTTCAGCACGGTTGGCGTCTGCGTTTATTGCGGCTATGGCTATGACGAAACAACGGGCACCATCATCGGCGTAACTGACCCAAGCGGCTCTCAAACGGGCGGCGCTTCGGGCGGACAAACCACGTGCAGCCACGCGCATACCACAACTGAGACCACGCGCGTTTTTCACCTTGACGGGAAAGAGGGCGTGTTTGACGAACAGTATTGCTACGCCGATTGTACGCACCACACGTGCAGCGACTGTGGCAAAGAATGGTGGGATAATTACGTTTACACCAGCCACACCTTTGCGGGCGGGACGTGCACAAACTGCGGCTTTTCAAAAACGGGCTGCAACCACGACCACGTTGAGATTATCGACCTGCCACAAGGCTGCGTGACCATCCACCACGGCGAGTGCACAGATTGCGGCGCAACCACCGACGTAACATCGGGCAGCCACGGCACGATTATCGTTGACAAGAACGGCAAAAAGTATTGCCTTGCTTGCGGCTGGATCTTTGAAATGAAAGTTTAGAATTGCTTTCATAAATAATAATTAGATAAAGTTCTCGGCTTTTACCCCTGACTTGTTGTAATGTATACAATGTTAAACAGTCTCCGCCCCCTTGGGGGAGGGTCGTCTCGCAAACCGCAGAGGTGCAGCGGGACAGAGGGGGTCTAAGTCCTATAAAAAATAAGAAGATACTTTACGTTAGTAAATATTTGCTAACATAATGTATCTTCTTTTTTTAAGTTGATTTTATACCCCCTCCGAGTTTCGTCGCTCTACGCTCCTCAACACTATCCTCCCCCAAGGGGGCGGAGTCTGCTCAATGTGGGTAAGTGACTCTAACAATGGGATTGCCTTCGGTTGCTCGCAATGACAGTTGTGTAGGACATAGTTAAGGCCTAATTTTTTGCGCTGAAAAGTTGCGCGGGGGTGACGCGGCTATTTATATTTGACAAGTTTGGCGCTTTGTGTTAAACTATCCTCTTAAAGCCTACAAGCAAGTCTGTATATTTACACAGGGAGAGAAAGATGGAAAAAGAAGAAAGGATGAACAGAACGGCCAAAGTGCTGCTTATTATACTTGCAACGATTGTGATAATCGCGATTATGGCGTTTTTCATTTTGTGGGGCACGGGCGCGCTTGACGGGTTAAAGGGCGGCAACGCGAGCGCAAAATGCAGCCACACGTTTAACTCGTGGCAGACCGACGTCCAGCCGACGTGCAAAGACGAGGGGCATATGTTTCGCGTATGCAGCAAGTGTCAGTATCGCGAGACGCGCTCGGTACCAAAGGCCGCGCACACTGTGCATAGTTGGAAGCGTACTGTTGAGCCAACCTGCTTGACGGTGGGGTCACAAAAGGGGTTGTGCACATATTGCTATCAAGAGGTGACGCAAGACATTCCCGCGCTTGGACATAAGGCCAAGGCCGACCTTGTTGTTAAGGCCGCGACGTGCACCGAAGATGGGTCGCAGACGTCAGTTTGTGAGCGCTGCGACGCCGAGATTACAAAAACGACGCTGCCAAAACTTGGGCACGCTTGGGGCAAATACAGCGAAATTCAAAAGATGACCTGCACGAAAGACAAAATCGAGCGCCGTACCTGCTCGCGTACGGGCTGCGGAGAGCACGAGGACCGCACCACGAAGACCACGGGGCACACCTACACGGCCGAATACGAAGAGACGCTTGCGCCAACGTGCACGGTCAAGGGTAGCAAGCATAGGTTCTGTGACGTTTGTAACGACGAAGACGTGGCGGACATTGCGGCGCTTGGCCACGATTACAGCGATGAATGGACGACGGACGAGGCGCCGACCTGCATCAAAGTGGGCAGCAAATCAAGGCATTGCAAGCGAACGGGCTGCGACGCCAAGACGGACGAAACAGAGATAGAAAAAACGGCGCATAACTGGGGCGCGTGGCTCGAAGAGGTGGCGGCGGACTGTGTAAATAAGGGCACGAAAAGACACACCTGCCAAACCGCGGGCTGCACGGCGTATGAGACCGATTCGATACCTGCGCTTGGGCACGACTGGGGTGAGTGGGAAAATAACACCGCGACGTGCACCAAGGGCGGGACGGCGACGCATACCTGCACGCGTGACGGCTGTGGCGCCAGCGAAACAAAAAATACCGACCCCCTTGACCACGACTGGGATGAGGGCATTGTTACAACCAAGCCAACCTGCGAAGTAGACGGCGAGAGGACGTTTACATGTAAACGGGGCTGCGGCGCGCAAACCACGGCAATAGAACCCGCGACAGGGCATACTGAAAGCGACTGGATAGTTGACCCTGGCGACGAGGCGACGTGTAAATACGAAGGGCGCAAATATAAAAAGTGTACTGTTTGTGGTGAGGTCTTAGTTGAAGGCGTTATACCGCGTACCGATGACCACCAGTATGGGTCGTGGACGACCGAGCTTGCGCCAACGTGTACAGAAGAAGGCTTGATGACGAGAGAGTGCGTTATTTGTGGCCACGTTGATGAACAAATTTTAGACGCAACGGGGCATAACTATCAGGTTTCAAAGGACGATTGCACAGAGCCGACATGTACAGTAGATGGCGAAACAGTTAAAAAATGTACTAAATGCGGCGATATAATAACCGAGACGCTGCCAAAACTTGGGCACGTTGAAGGCGATTGGGAAGTTACTGTTGAGGCAAAGTGTGAGACCGAAGGAACGCGCGTAAAGAAATGTAAAAGATGCGGCGAAATACTTGCTACCGAGAAGATTGACGCTCTTGACCATGACTGGGATGAAGGCAAAGAGATCAAGGCAGCAACGTGCGTAGACAAAGGCCAAACGTTGTTTACTTGCAAACGTACAGGCTGTGGCGCGACCAAGACCGAAGACATCGACACAACGGGTGTGCATACGTGGGATGAAGGCAAAGTTACGACTGAGCCAACTTGCGAAACGGCGGGCGTAAAGACGATTACGTGCGATGTTTGTAAAACAACAAAAACCGAAGAGATTAAGGCCACGGGGCACACTGAGGCTGAACGCACTACGACCGCGGCAACCTGTGTTGACGATGGAATGAAAGAAATCTATTGCACGATTTGCAGCAAGGTTTTAAGAACCGAAGAGATTGCGGCCACGGGCGAGCATACGTGGGATGAGGGCGAGGTCACGAAAGAGGCGACGTGCGTGGAGACGGGCATAAAAACGTATACCTGCACGGTTTGCAAAACGACCAAAACCGAAGACATCCCATTATCTACGGAGCACTCGTGGAACGACGGCGTTGTAACCAGTGCGGCGACGTGCGAAATAACGGGCGTTAAGACGTATACGTGCAATCTTTGCAGAAAAACAAAGGCCGAGACGATTAGCCCGCTTGGCCATAAATACAAAACAGATTATACAGTGGACAAAGAGGCAACCTGCACGGAAAATGGCAGCAAATCTCTCCATTGCTCGCGAAGCGGGTGTACTTCAAAAATTGGCAGCGTAACGATTAAAGCGCTGGGGCACGATTATGATGAAACCATATTAAAGGCCGCAACTTGCACGGTGGATGGCTTGGCGCAATATGATTGTTCTAGGTGCACATCTTCGTATACAATTACCATCAATGCGACGGGGCATAACTATCAACTTTCGACGGCCGATAGTGTTTTACCAACATGCACAACAGCGGGCAAGAACGTCCAAAAATGTACTAAATGCAGCGACACAATAACTGAGACGGTGGCGGCCACAGGACACGCTTTTACGAACGGATATACCGTTGACGTTGAGCCGACTTGCACAACGTATGGCTCTAAATCTATGCATTGCGCGGTGGCGGGTTGCTCGGGGCGTTCGACGCCGGTAAGTATCGCGCCAACGGATCACTCGTATGACGTTGGTATTCTTCTTACTGAGGCGGACTGCACGCATGCGGCGGTCTATAAGCGGACTTGCCAGAATAAAAATTGCACTAGCACAATGACTGAGTCAAAAGGGGCGGCGCTTGGGCATAATTACAAAAATGGCATTTGCACAAGGTGTAATGAGCGTGACCCAGATATCAGCGTTTCGTCGCTTAACGCAAGGCTGATTAACGCGGCGGTGACCGTTGTTACTAAAAAAGATGAAACGGCGTGCGCGACAACTTTCCGCAAGCTTCGCTGGTAATGTTTGCTGGGCGAAGAGGCGATGCCAGCCGATTTTAAAAAAGTTTTATAAAATACTTGATTTTGGGCATAATTTAGGGTATAATACAAGTGTATTGAGGCTTATTGATGGGAGAGACGATTGTCTCTCCTAAATTTTTGAGATAAGTTTGGGGGGAATATGTCTATTTCTAACGACGTTCAAACCGCGCTTACGCCGATTATAAGCGGGCTTGGATATGACATTGTTGAAGTTGAATTTGCCAAAAAGCAAGACGGCAACAATCTTACGATTTTTATTGATAAAAAGGGCGGTGTTAGCCTTGATGACTGCGTTTTGGTTCACAACGCTATTGACGCGCCGCTTGACGAGCTTGACCCAACAAAAGGCGAGCATTATATCTTAAACGTGTCTTCACCGGGGCTTGATAGGCCGATTAAAACCGACGCTGACCTTGAACGCAACATGGGCGAAAAACTTGAAGCGAACACTTTTGTTAAGGTAGGCGCGCGCAAGCATTTTGAGGGCGTTTTGACGGGCTACACCGAAAGCGAAATCACGCTTGACACTGAGCACGGCGCGGTTACGCTTGAAAGAAAAAATATATCTAAACTTAATAAATTCATAGAGTTTTAAGGAGAAAAAATGGTTAACAAAGATTTATTTGCGGCTCTTGACGAGCTTGAAGCAAACAAAGGTATTAAAAAAGAGTTCTTTTTAGAGACGCTTGAAGCGGCACTTGCGGCGGCGTACAAGAAAAACTATGGCGAGGCTAGGTCGATTGAGGTTAAAATCACGCCAGAAAAAAACAAGATTGAATTTTTTGCATACAAAACGGTTGTTGAAGCGGTTGAAGACCCTGACACTCAGGTTTCGCTTGAAGACGCGCAACAACTTAAAAAATCTATCAAAATTGGCGACACCTTAAAAGAAGAAATCACGCCAAAAGATTTCGGCCGTATCGCAGCAGGAACCGCAAAACAGGTTATCGTTCAAAAGCTTAGAGAGGCAGAGCGCAGCATGGCGTTTGGCGAGCTTGAAAACAAGGTAGACACGATTATTAACGGCGTTGTTAGGCGTGTTGAGGGCGACGCGGTTTATGTTGAACTTAGCGGGACGACCATCGAAGGCGTTATGATGACCAGCGACCAAATCCCTAACGAAAAGTATGCAGTTGGCGCGCGAATTAAGGTTTATGTTAAAAAACTACGCGAGGGCTTTAACGGCGTACAGGCGGTTGTGTCACGCGCGGTGCCTAACTTTGTTAAAAAACTTTTCGAGGCCGAGGTGCCTGAGATTGCGTCGGGCGTTGTTGAGATAAAAGGCGTTGTTCGCGAGGCGGGGTACAGAACCAAAATCGCCATCACGTCTAATGATAGTGACGTTGACGCGCTTGGTGCGTGCGTTGGTAACCGCGGGGCACGTGTTAACGCGATTGTTGCTGAACTTAACGGCGAAAAGGTTGACATCATTATTTGGAGCGATGACCCATTTGAATACATCGCGCGCGCGCTTAGCCCAGCCAAGGTTATAAGCGTTGAAATTGACGAGATTTTAAAGGCGTCTAAGGTAATAGTGCCTGATGACAAACTTTCGCTTGCTATTGGCAAGGCGGGTCAAAACGTGCGATTGGCTGCTAAACTTACGGGCTGGAAGATTGACGTTAAAAGTGAAAGCGTAAGTCGTGCGGCTGAGGCGCAGGCTGAGCTTGACAGCACGGTTAGCACGGACGCTGACGACGCTGGCTCACTTTTTGTTGACCTTGACTAAAAGGAGAAACTATGAAAAAAACGCCACAAAGAATGTGTATTGCCTGCCGAACGGGGCGAGACAAAAATGAGTTCATCCGTTTTGTTAAACTCTCGGGCGGCGGCGTAATTCTTGATAAAACGGGCAAGGCGATGGGGCGCGGCGCATATGTTTGTAACAACACGGACTGCGTCAAAAAGGCCATAAAACAAAGGGCGCTTAACCGTGCGTTTAAGTGTGAGATTGCGCCCGAAATTTATCGCGAGTTAGAGGAGACGGTTGGTGAATAAACTTAACAGTTATATCGGGTTTGCGCGAAAAAGCGGTGCGTGCGTTTTGGGGGTGGATAACCTTTTAAAAAGCCGCGCGGTTAAGATAGTTTTCGCAAGTCCCAGCCTTAAAGAAAACTCGCTTTCAAAACTTAAAAATAGGTTCGGTGAGGTGCTTTTTGTTACTCCGCTTGCGTTTGAAACGCTTAGCCCAAGTGTTTTGGCGTTTGGGATAACGGACATTAACCTTGCTGACGCTTGTTTTAAAATAATCAAAACGACCGATTGTGGTCAAGGAGACTAAACTTTGACAAACCAAGAAAACAAAGAAAAAATGACGCTTGAAAACATCAAACTTGTGCAAGACCAGTTAAAAGACAACGCGATTGCCAAACTGCTTGCCAACGTTAAAAAGGCACGAACAAGAGTTGACCAGACCCTTGTTTCTTTGCGTGTTAAACAGAAAGAACTTGCAGCCCACGCGGCCGAACAAAAGGCACAAGCCGAGGCAGCAGAGCGCGCAAGATTAAAGGCAGAGGCGGAGGCAAAAGCCCAGGCAGAGGCAAAGGTGAAGGCCGAAACTAAGCCAGCCCCAGCCGCTAAACCTGCCCAAGCGCCAACGCAAGCAAGGCCTAATGCGCCACAATCGCGTCCTCAAACTCAAACGCGTGTTTTTGCTAACAACACGAACACGGCGGGCGGGTATCGTAACGGCGGGGTAAGCCCAAACTATAAAGGCAATAACCCTCGTCCGTTTGGCGCTAACCCAAGGTTTGGCGCGAATGCTAATGGTCAGGGTACGGGCAGAAACGCTTACGGCGCGCAAGGTCAAAACAGGCCTAATGGCGCAAGGCCAGCGGGAGCGCGTCCAGCGGGGGCAAACAGGCCAATGGGTACGCCAAGGCTTAAACCTACCGAGGCGTTAGACGTTTCAACGCTTGTTAAAAAGGACGTAAGCCATCAAACCAAGAAAAAGACTTTTGACCGCGGCGATGACAAAAAGTCGATGAACAAAAAGGCGCTTGTTATGCGCGGGTACGTTGAAGACGCCAGCCTTATGGACGAAGATTTTGTGTCTGGCGGAAAGCGTAAAAGCAAGAAGACGAAAGAAACGCAAACGGTGGTTGCGCCTCGTGTTGACCACGCGGTTATCACAACGGAGAACCTTACCGTTAAACTTTTGGCTGAAAAAATCGGCCGCCCAGTTACCGAACTTATGAGCAAATTCTTGATGCTTGGGATGATTGTTAACATCAACTCTAACATCGATTTTGACAGTGCGGAACTTATCGCAAGCGAGCTTGGCGTAACCCTTGAAAAGAAGCTTGACAAGACGTTTGAAGAAAAGATGGCCGAGATGCACAATGCCGACGCTGAGGACGAGAAAGACCTTATCAAGCGCCCACCAGTTATCACGGTTATGGGTCACGTTGACCACGGTAAAACGTCGCTGCTTGACCGCATCCGTCAAACGCACGTAACCCAAGGCGAGGCGGGCGGAATCACCCAGCACATCGGCGCGTATACCATCAAGGTTAAAGGCGAGCAGATTACGTTTATCGACACCCCAGGCCACGCGGCGTTCACGGCTATGCGTAAGCGTGGGGCGAACCTAACGGACATTGCAATCTTGGTTGTTGCGGCTGACGACGGCGTTATGCCTCAAACAATCGAGGCGATTAAGCACATCAAAGACGCGAAAGTGCCTATGATTGTTGCCATTAACAAGATAGACACGGTTAACGCAAATGTTGACCGAATTAAGCAAGAGCTTGCCGAACAAAACGTTATCCCCGAAGAATGGGGCGGCGACGCTATTATGGTGCCTATTTCGGCTAAAACTGGTGAAAATGTTGACAAGCTTTTAGAGATGATTTTGTTTGTAAGCGAATATCAAAACCTTCGCGCTAACCCTAACAGGCAGGCCAGCGGGTCTATTATCGAGGCGCGCCTTGATAAGGGTATGGGCTCGGTAGCGACGGTGCTTGTGCAGAACGGTACGCTTCACGTTGGCGACTTTGTTTTGGCGGGTACGTGCTCGGGCAAGGTGCGCGCTATGGTTGACGACAAGGGCGCACACATCAAGTCGGCTGGGCCATCAACGCCAGTGTCGATTTTGGGGCTTACGGGTGTGCCTAACGCGGGCGACTCGCTTTACGCGGTAGACGAAAAACTTAGCAAGCAGGTTGTTGCAGAGCGTATTGAAAAAGAGCGTATGGGGCTTATCAAAAAGGCCGACCTTTCGGTTGACTCGCTTATGAACCGTATCGCAGACAGCAACTTTAAAGACTTTAACGTTATCATAAAAGGTGACGTTGCGGGCTCGGTTGAGGCGCTTAAAGAGACGCTTAGCGCTATCGAAAACGAAGAGGTTAAAGTGCGTTGTATTCACGGCGGCGTTGGCGCGATTAATGAAAACGACGTTATGCTTGCCCAAGCGGCGCACGCGGTTATCATCGGCTTTAACGTTAAGCCTGACTTTAAGGCGAAAATCCTTGCCGAGAAATATAAGGTAGACATTAAATTTTATAAGATTATTTATGAGGCGATTGAGTTTGTAACCCAGTCTATTGAAGCGATGAAGACGCCTAAGTTTGAAGAGGTTATAACGGGTCACGCCGAGGTAAGGCAGTTGTTTAAGGCCAGCAAGGTTGGCACAATCGCGGGCTCGCATATGCTTGACGGTAAGATAACCAAACAAAGCAAGGTTCGCATTACGCGCAAAAACAAGCTTATCTTTGAAGGCAACGTTGCGTCACTTCAACGTGAGAAAAACGAGGCCAAAGAGGTGCTTGCGGGCTTTGATTTTGGCGTTACGTTTGACGGGTTTGGCGACATCGAAGTTGGCGATATGATAGAAGCGTACAGCCTTGAAAAAATTAAATAGGGGGAATTGTTATGCCAAATAACGTAAGAATGCAAAAAATTAACAGCGAAATTCAAAAAAGTTTAAGCGAGATTATTTCAAGCCTAAACAACCCCGAACTTGAAAACCTTATCATAAGCATAACGCGTGTTGACACGTCTAATGACCTTTATGTGTCACGCGCGTACGTAAGCATACTTGGTGACAGCAATTCGCGTGAGCGTGTTATGGCTATTCTTAGCAACGCTAAGGGCTATATCCGCCGCGAGTTGGCGCGCAAGGTGCAGTTGCGTACTGTTCCTGACCTTGTGTTTGTTTTAGACGACAGCCAAGATTACAGCGCGAATATCAACAGGCTTTTGGATAAAATCAATAAGGGGAATTAAATGAATAATATTTTAAAAGCGATTGAAAGTGCAAAGAAGATTGTTATACTTTCTCATATCAATGTTGATGGGGATGGTGTGGGGTCGGCTCTTGCACTTTTCCATTTATGTAAGAAATTTAACAAGCAGGTGTGCATTGCGATAGACAGTGTGCTGCCTACGCACGTCACGTTTTTAGAAGACACGGCGCTTGTTAACAAAAACGTCGATTTTGATTGCGACCTTGTTATCTATACTGACTGTAACAACCCTGACCGCATCGGCAGGTTTAAATTTAAGGTAGGCAAGCACAAAAACAAAATCAACATTGACCATCATTTTGACAACACGGAGTTTGGTCGTCTTAACCTTGTTAAAAAGGGGTATTCGTCGGCGTGCGAGGTGATTTATGACCTGTGCGCGGATAACGACATTCAAATCGACGAGGCGATGGCAAGGTGTATGCTTGTTGGCATTTTGACGGATACGGGCAACCTTAGTTATGACAGTGCTACCAGTGACACGTTTAGAAAGGTGGCAACGCTTTTAGACATCACGGGGCTTAGCATTGACAAGTTCACGCGGCCGCTTTTTGCAAGCGATTCGATTGAGGTATTTAACCTTAAAAAACTGGCGTATGAAAAGATTGAGTTCAGCGCCGATTTTTCAAGGGCGGTTATCGCGGTGTCGTTTGACGATATGAAAAGGGTCGGCGTGGATTTAAGCGAAACCAAGTCTATTATTGGCGTTGGGTTTGGGCTTGAACCCGTGCAAGTGCTGGTTGCTATCACGGAGGCCGAGCCGGGCGTGTGCTTTGTGTCTTTCAGGACGAAGGGCAGCATAGACGCGTGCAAAATGGCGTCAGCGTTTGGCGGTGGCGGGCACAAAAACGCGTCGGGTTGCAGAATTTATGATAGCCTGAATAACGTTATCGCGGCCGTAAAAAAGGTAATTCAGTTTAACTAATGCTGTCGCGGCTGTAAAAAGGTAATTCAGTTTGATTAACGTAGTTACGGCTGTAAAAAGTAATTCGGTTTGGCTAATAAATACAGACAGTCAATCAACAAAAAGTATTGCAAAAAGTGGTGAGATTTGATGAAAGGCTTTTTTAATATCAACAAGCCGCGCGGGATGAACTCGACCAAGGTGGTGGCGATTATCAAGCGCCTTACGCACGAAAAGGTGGGGCATCTTGGCACGCTTGACCCCGATGCGCACGGTGTTTTGCCCATCGCGGTTGGCAAGGCGACGCGGCTGTTTGACTTTTTTCTTAACAAAGACAAGGTGTATGAGGCGCGCGGGCGGTTCGGCGTTTTAACCGATACGCTTGACGAAAGTGGGCGCGTAGTTTTAACGAACGACGTGCGGCCAACGCGGGCGCAGTTAGAGGCGGTTTTGCCGATGTTTTGTGGTAAGCAAATGCAGATACCGCCTATTTTTTCGGCCAAGCAGGTGGACGGCGAGCGTGCGTATGACAAGGCGCGCAGGGGCGAAGAGGTGACGCTTACTCCGCGCGAGATTAACATTTTTAGCCTTGAACTTTTGAGTTTTGAGGGCGACGAATTTTCGGTGCGCATTCACTGTTCGGCGGGCACCTACGTTCGGGCGCTTATTCGCGACATTGCTGAAAAACTGGGCGCCATCGCCACAACGGTAGACATTTTCAGGACACGTTCGGGCGCATTTGACATCGCCTCGTCAATATCTATTGATAATATTTGTCATAGCGAGGAGCAAAGTGACGTGGCAATCCCATTGTCAAACCCAAGCTCGTCCGCTTTGCAACTAATTTCGATTGAAGACGCGCTGTCAGGGCAAGAAAAGGTGCGCCTAACCGAGCCGCAGGTGCAAAACCTGTTGTGTGGGCGCGGGCAAATGGTTTCATATAAAGACGCGAAAAACGTGCTGTTTTTGACGCCAGATGGCGACACGTACGGCCTTGGCGACATTGAAAATGGGCAGATAAAAATCACGGCATTTTTGTTAGATTAAAGGAGAAAATTATGATTGAATTTGGGCCAGCGGGTACCGACGAAATAATGGACGCGCAAAAAATGGACATATTTGCGGTGCCTGCGTATCTTAAAAAACTGGGGCTTAAAACGTTTGAGTACCCACTAACGCACGGCACAAATCTTAACCTAGATAAGGCGAAACTGATTGGCGAGGCCTTTAAAAAAGAGGACATAACGCTTAGTTGCCACGCGCCGTATTACATCAATTTTGCGAACCCTGACCCGCTTGCGTTTGACAAAAACGTGGGCTACATCACCGCGTCGCTTAACATTTGCAGGGCGATGGGGGCGGACAGGCTTGTTTTTCATCCGGGCAGTTTAACGGGGCAGACGCGCGAGGTTGCGGTTAAAAATACCTATGAAAACATTCGCGAAATGGTCAAGATTTTAAACGAGCAGAACGCGCTTGACGGGCTGTTTTTGTGTCCTGAAACGATGGGCAAACACGGACAGGTTGGCACGGTTGAAGAGGTCGCGCAGTTTGTAAGCATTGACGAGCACTTGATGCCCACTATCGACTTTGGGCACGTCAACGCCTTTATGCTTGGCGGGCTTAAAACGGTGGCCGATTTTGACCAGATTTTTGCTACCCTAAAACGCGTTTTGGGCGAGCGTGGAAGCGTTATTCACGGCCACTTTTCACGTATTGAGTATGGCGCAAAAGGCGAGTTAAAGCATATTAATTTTGACAGCCCAGAGCCGTTTGGGCCTGACTATCACGCGCTTATTGAGTCTTTAAAGCGCAACAACATAAGCGGGCGCATTGTGTGTGAGTCGCGCGGGCACCAGTCGGTTGACGCCGCCACGATGAACAGCGAGTACTTATCTTCGCCCGTAGCCAAATGAGTGAAAAGTGAAGAGTGAAAAGTGAAGAGTAAATTGATAGCTCGTTAATGGTGTTGATAGCCGAACGGTGGTTGTGACGATAAATTTAACTGAAATTGCGGGCAATATTTTTCAACTTTCTTTGAAAAACACTTTAACTTTTCAAAACTTTATGGTATAATATCAAGGTAACCTAAGCAAATTATTTATTGGAGGATTTTATGATCACAGCAGGAGATTTAAGAAAAGGCGTAACCTTTGAAATGGATGGCAAGATTTATATCGTTGTTGACTTTCTTCACGTTAAACCGGGCAAGGGCGCTGCGTTTGTTAGAACCAAGCTTAAAAACATCGTAACTGGCCAGGTTATTGAAAGGACTTTTAACCCAGTTGAAAAGTTTGAAAAGGCGCACATTGAAAAGAAAGAGATGACGTATTTGTATCAAGATGCTGGTCTTTATTATTTTATGGACACTGAGACGTATGAGCAGGTTCCGCTTAATCATGACCAAGTTGAAGACGCGCTTCAATACATCACCGAGAATATGCAGGTAACCGTTCAGTTCTACAAGGGTGAGGCGTTCAGCGTTGAGCCACCTAACTTTGTTGAGCTTAACATCGTTGAGTGCGAGCCAGGCATCCAGGGCGACACGAGTAAGGCGGGCAACAAGCCAGCAACCCTTGAAACGGGTCTTGTTTTGCAAGTTCCACTTTTTGTTAACAATGGAGACCGCATTCGTATCGACACCCGCACCGGGACATATATGTCACGCGTGTAATTCGACAAGATTACTACTTATTAGTCAAAACAACTTAAAAGTTGCTTTGGCTATTTTTTTTGCGCGAATTTATTTATTAATTTGCGCGCATAAACTTGGTCAAAGGGGGCGGCGCAATGCTTGAATTGTTGCTTTCAAAGCGATTGTTTGAGGCGGTAAAAAATGCTTTCAACCTGAATTTTGTTTACGAAATAAGGTTGCGGGTTGGCTGTCCGCTTGTTGTGAACTTTGGCGGAAAGAACTGTTTTATAAAAGATAAAAGCGTGATAAAAGATAAAAGTGTGGGCTTTCGGGCTGAGTGCGGGGCTGCAAATTACGTTTGCTGTACGCGTGAAGACATAAAATTTTGCCTTGCGGTTGCTACTGAAAACTCGATGTACGCGGTCAACAACCAGATAAAACAAGGGTTTATAACGTTTAGGGGCGGGCTGCGTTTGGGGCTTGCGGGCGAGGTGGTGACTGGCGCTGCGGGCGAGGTTGAAACCATAAAAAACATCACTGCGATTAACATTCGCGTACCGCACGAGGTCAAAAATTGCGCGCACACGGCGCTTACGTTTATGCTTAACGGTGGGCTTAAAAACACGCTGATTATTGGGCCTCCGGGGTCGGGCAAAACGACGTTTTTAAGAGATATTGCGCGTGGAATTTCGGCGCACACAGATATTTCAAACGTCCTTATCGTTGATGAAAGGCTTGAAATTGCCAACTGCGTTGATGGCGTGCCGACGCTTGACGTTGGGCAAACGGCTGATGTTATAAGCGGGGCGAATAAGGAATATGCTTTTCGTGAGGGGGTGCGCACGCTTAAACCGGACGTGATTATCTGCGACGAGATTGCAACGGCGGCCGACGCGGAGGCTGTTAAAACGGCGGCGTTTTCAGGAGTTAAGGTTATTGCAACGGCGCACGGAGCAAGCGTAAATGACATCAAAAGCCGTGCCGAACTTGCGCCGCTTTTAAGCGAAAAAGTTTTTGAGCGTATCGTTGTTTTGTCTTGTCGGTGTGGGGCGGGCACTTATGAACACATCTTTGACGCCTCACTTAACACGCTTTACAAACCTACGACAACTCAATAAACGAGCGTTAACTTAATGAACGATGCGAGATGGCTAAACAAAACGTGCGGTAACTTAAACGTACGCAAACTCTGCAATAAACGTGTGCAGGCTTAATAGTGAATGCGGGCTGACTGAATGGTAAACGCGTAGTCTAGTTTACATTTGTAATATTACATTGGGTGTTGCGTTACTTATGGGGAATGGGTAAAGGAGGTTAAAGATGGCTGTTGTTTGTTGTTTGATAGTCGTTTTTAGTGGGCTTGCGGGCTGGTTTTATGCCGATAAATTTAAAAAGCGTAAACAGTTTTTAGACGGCGCCATCGATTTCTGTAAACTCTATGAACAAAATTTAAGTTTCTCGCGCGAAAAAGTTAGCGACCTTATTGATAAATATATCGCGCAAAATAAATCGGTATTTCGCGCATTTTTATTCAACATCAAAAGCCAAAACTTTGACATCTCAAAGGTAAAGATGCCCGAGTTTTTAACAAAACAAGAGGCAGATTTAGTGTCGCAAATGTTTGCTAATCTTGGCTCGGCTGACTATCTAACTGAGGCCGAACGCATAAAGGGGTTTAAAAGTCAGTTTGAAAATTGCTTAAAGCGCGCAAGTGAAGACGAAACGCAAAAGGGGCGGCTTGGCTTTAAACTGTCTTTGGGGCTTGGGTTGGCGCTCGCGATAATAATATTTTAATCTTTATACCAAAAACTTGGGTTAATTTAAATAATGTCAATATTAATTCGGGTGACTTATTAGGCAATCAATTTTTGCACATTGGGCTGGTTGTTAAATTATTGTAAGCAAATTAAAGGAGGGGGACATGGGTATCGACATCATTTTTAAAATTGCTGGCATTGGCATTTTAACCGCGGTGATTTCGCAAATTTTGAACCACAGCGGAAAAAGCGAGATTGCCACGCTTGCCACACTTGCGGGGTTGGTTGTTGTTTTGGTTATGGTTCTTGGGATGGTGGGCGACTTGTTTACGTCTATCAAAACAATGTTTAATCTTTATTAAAATTAAAAGCGCAGCAATAACAAAAATGCGACCATTTTTGAAACCTGTTTGTAGCCCCGAAAGTTATTGGTTTAAATATTGATTTTGTTTAAGGCGATGGCAGTATAATAAAAAAGTTAAAGCAAATGGCGAAGGCAAAGGAGGTGGGGGTGATGCTGTTTAAAATTCTTGGCGTTGGAATTGTAACCGTTATTTCATTTTTAACGGTCAAGCAATATAAGCCTGACCTCGCGATTGTTGTTAGTCTGGCGGGCGGCCTTTTAATGTCTTTAATCTTAATTGACGAGGCCAAAATTGTGATTGATGAATTCGTTACATTTTCAAGCGATTTTAAATTAGGCACAAGCATAACAGTACCTCTTTTAAAGGTTATGGGGGTGGGGTATGTTACAGAATTTTGCAGCGACCTCGCCGAAGACAGCGGTAACAAATTGCTTTCAAACAAAATTATTTTGGGTGGAAAAATTGCCATTTTAGTCATTGCTTTGCCCATCATCCGCGCCATTATTAAATCAATAGTGAGCATTGTTGTATGATGGCAAAAAACGCAAAAACATATAAAAATTGTCAAAATATATTAAAAATATATCAAAATTACGCCAAAAATGCAGAAAATAAAGCGTGCGCAAAAAATATGGCAATACGAAAAACACCGCAACACGGCAGGCAAATTAATATTAATCTTTTAAAACAGTTGGCGTTGATTTTGGTTTTTGTAGGCTTAATATTTTCGTTTTTTGTAAGCCTGGGTGCGCCATGTAATGTAAGTGGAGCGCAGCTGGTTGCGCTTGCAGAAGTTGATGCGCCGCCGACCGAACAAGAGATTGAAAAGGAACTTGACGACCAGGTTGAAAAAGATTTAAGTGAGATTGATTTTAGCGAACTTGACGGGCTGGCAAGTGAAATTGGCGAAGCGGGCGAGATGGTGTTTGGCGGGCTTTCGTTTAAAGAAACCGTGCTTTCAATTATTCGCGGTGAGTTTGTTGCGGACTTTGGTGGAGTTTTAAAGGGCATAGCAAACTCGGCGCTTATTGGTTTTAAAAAATCTTTCTCAACCTTGCTTTTGGTTTTGGTGGTTGCGCTTTTGTATTGCTTATATAACAACTTGCTTTCGCACAAACAGGCGGGCATTAGTGACGTTGTAAGGATGGTGTGCGTTGGCGTTATTGCGCTCATAATTTTAACGATTGCAGCGGCGATAATTTCAAAAACGACTCAAACTATCAGCACGCTGGGGCGCCAGATGAATGCGATTTTCCCCGTCCTTTTGGCGCTTATGACGGCGGTTGGGGGTGCGTCCACCGTTGCAAGTTTTTCGCCAACAATTATGTTTTTGTCGTCGTTTATTTCAAACGTTTTTACCTTTGTTTTGCTGCCTCTGTTTACGTGCGTTTTGGTTTTGTCGGTTGTTAATTGTTTTAGTGCTAACCGCAATTTTTCAAAACTTAATGGCTTCTTTAAGTCGCTTTTTAAATGGATAATCGGCACAATTTTTACGCTTTTTATGATGGTTTTATCCTTTAAGGGCGCAACGGCTGGCGCGCGCGATGGCATAAGCATTAAGGCGACCAAATACGCTATAAAAAATTACGTTCCGTATCTTGGTGGGTTTGTTAGCGACGGGTTTGAGATGGTAAGGGTGTCAGGTATTCTTATTAAAAACTCGGTGGGGTTCGGCGGCGTTCTGCTTTTAGTTGCAACCGTTATTGGCCCGATAATTTCGATTGCGCTTTTTAGCCTTTCGTCGCGCCTTTTAAGCGGTTTGGTTGAGCCGCTGGGTGACTCCAAAGTTACTGGAATTTTAGACTCCGTTGCCGACGCGTTTAAGATGTTAAGTGCCATTTTAATCGGCGTCGCGCTTATGTTTTTGTTTAGCCTTGTTATGATAATTATTACGGTTAATGTTATCTAAGTGGGGCGTTATAAGCAGGGTAATTTGCGAATATTTTGAAGCACTGGTGAATACAAAAATATATAAAAAGATAAGGGTAGGTAAAGATGATTTTAAGCCAAATTTCAATCGCCGTTATAGCGTGCGTTGTTATTGAAAATTTAATCAAATTTTTGCTTCCTGATGGCAAATTAAAACCGTTTATTAAGGCGGTTGTTGGAGTGTTTTTGTTGGCAGTTTTAGCCGTCCCGATTATCGATTTTGTTAAGTCTATTTCGTTGTAACATTGCCACGTGTAGCCAAATTTATTTGTCCAAAAAAACGCAAAATCGCACACAAAACACGAAAAAAGTGCATAAAAACGTAAAATTAACGTCAAAAATGCAGAAAATTTGCAACGGCTAAAAAATATATAAACCAACAAAACTGCAATAAAAAAACATTAAAATAATTAAAATTGCAGATATAAAAATGCAAGATAGTGAGGAGGGTAAAGTTATGGCAGATGGCAACAAAAAACCGTCGATACTAGACAAATTTAAATCGCTTTTTTCACGCAAAAAAAGTGAGGATGACGAGCCTAAAAAGATGAGCAAATTAAAGGTCTGTGTGTTGTGCGTTTTAGTGCTTTTAGTGATTGGTTTGGCGCTTAATTGCTTTAAATCGATCGGCACCGAAAAATCAAAATCAAGCACGACCAGCGAGTCGGTGTCGACCAAAAGCTATATTGAAAATCTTGAAAGCAGATTGTCGGCACTTGTGTCGGGGGTAAGCGGAGTGTCTAACGCGCGCGTGTTTATTTCGGTTGATTCGTCGCCAAAAATTATTTATGCCACTGACGAACAGAAAACTGAAAATGGTGGTAATATTGTGTCGTCGTCAAGCATAACCTTTATTAAAGACGGAACGCAAACGCAGCCCGTTGAGGTTATGACTCAGTACCCTGAAATCAAAGGCGTTTTGATTGTTGCAAAGGGCGTGGGCGACCCGCGGATAAAGCTTAGCCTTAGCGATGCGCTTTCGGCTGTTTTGCACATTCCTGCATCTAATATACAAATTTTAGAAGGGAGATAGGTTATGAAAATTTTGTTTTTTAAGGAGGGAAAATCTATGCTAACTAAAAAGAAAAAATTGTTTATCTTAATCGGGATGGCCATCTTGCTTGTTGTTACGGGCTATCTTAACGTGGCGCTTACGAGGACGGCGTCTAAGACCCAAACGGGCACGACGACTGAAACCAACTTTTTTGCAACCTACCGCGCCGACCGCACCTATACGCGCAATCTTGAACTTGAATACCTTGACGCGATAATCACAAGCTCGTCAAGTTCAAGCGACTATGTTGCAACGGCTACCAACAAAAAACTTGCCCTTGTTGCGCAGATGGAGAAGGAACTTGTTTTGGAAGGCTTAATTTCGGCGGCTGGCTATGAAGACGCAATTGTGACCGTGTCGGGCGACAACCTTAACGTCATTGTTAAAACCAATGGCTTTACGGGCGACGACGCAGCACGCATCCTTACCATCGTTGTTGACGAAACCAAAATGCGCGCGGCCAACATTAAAATCGTTCCCGTTGCGTAAAGGCGGTTGGCGCTTAAATAGTTTGTATCATTCCCGTTGCGTAAAGGCGGTTGATGCTTAAATAGTCTTTAACAAAAAATACTCTTCGTTACAATTAACAAAGAGTATTTTTTTAATATTGAAAATTTGTAATATGTCAGTATTCTATATTAATATTTGTTTATCAGTATCTGCGTTGCGCCGACATTTTTATGCCGCATACTTTACATATGGGGGGGTTACACAAATGTAATATTTGCGTAAGTCTGCTATGCGTTTAAAAGGCAGATGCCAAGGTTAAGGTAAAAGGCGTACATAAGCCAAAGCGTGTAAATTGAATAGAGTATGCCTGCCGCGAGGTTGCGATAATAAAAGCGATAGTTGGTGATGATTGCGGTAACCAAAACGATGCCGCAGATGATTGTGCTTATGATAAGCGAGTCAAGCCTGAAAAAGAATAGTGGCCACATAATGTTGAAAAATAGGTTGATTGAAAACCAAATGATGTCGCCGCGACGGGTCTGCGCGTTTTGATTAGGGCTTAAAAACGCCAAGAACGCTGACACGCCAAGCATAATATAGATGGCCGCCCACGCTATTGGGAACACGATTTTCGGCACGACGCCCTGAGGCAAGGTGTGCGCGCGGAAGTTAAACATTTGCCCGCCAAGCAGGGTAGCCAGCCCGCCCGCCAAAAGCACGCCGCCAATGATGATAATCGCCCAAAGCCACGCGTCGGTTGGCGTGTTGCGCTTGGTGATGTGGCGCTGTTTGGTGTCAGTAAAGTCGTTGGTTTGGTTCTTTTGTCCGTTCGCCGCTTTAAGGTGCACGTCTTTATTGGTTTTGGCCTCGTCAAGCGCCGCAGCGTTGTAATTGGCCGCCATTTTCGTGCGCGAACCCTTTGCGCGAGCATTCATCCCTTTTGATACGGGCTTAGCGTTACCCGCGGTTTTGGCCATCGAACTGCTTGCGTTAGCGCCCGATTTTTCTGCCGAATTGCTTGCGTTAGCGCCCGATTTGCCCATTGCGCCTGAACCTGTTTCGTGCGAGTTAGATTTGGCGATGTTGGCAGCATTTTTTGCGTTTGCTGCGTTTGCCGACCCGTTGACAGTCCTATTATTTGCGTCATTTTTTGGTGAATGCGAAGATGCGCTGCTGGTCATTACGTTTTTTGTTGCGGGGTTGATGGCCTTAGTGTTTGCGTTGTTTGCACCTGAACTAATAGCCTTGGTGCTTGCGTTGTTAGCGCTGGAATTGCGTGCCGAATTTGCGACCGACGCGTTACCTGCATTGGCGCCCGCTTTTGATTTTACTGCGCCGTTGACGTTTGACGCCTGCGTCTTGGGCTTGCGTTGGTTGTTTTTATAAACCTTTTTGTTTGATTGTTTGCTCATAAAGTGTCTCCTTGTTGGTCTCCTTTTTTGATAGTTTGCCCCAAAAACCTAAATTTAATCAAAAAACGCGCATTTAATTTGATTTGCGCGCGCGGAGTTTGACAACTATACTAAATTATGGTATATTGCACTTACGGAAGTTGCAATCGCTTGTAAACGCACATTGATTTGGCGCACGGTTTATCGGTTTGGTTTTAAATCTATTTCAGCGTACGGTTTATCGGTTTGGCTTTAAATCTATTTTGGCGTACGGTTTATAGGTTTGGGTTTAAATCTATTCGGCCTTTTTAAATTGTAAACACATCAGTGCGGTTTTGGCGGGAGGAAAGGAGAAACAATGATTCAATGTAATAATGTAAGGCTTCAATTCGGCGGAAGAGTGCTTTTTGAAGATGTAAATTTAAGGTTTGACAAGGGCAATTGCTATGGAATTATCGGGGCTAACGGCGCGGGTAAGTCTACGTTTTTAAAGCTTTTGTCAGGGCAAATTGAGCCATCAAGCGGCGAGATAGTTATCGACAAGGGCAAGCGTATGAGCGTTTTAAGCCAAAACCAAAACGAGTTTGACGACAAAACCGTTATCGAAACTGTGCTTTTAGGCCATAAGCGCCTTGTTGAGATTATGCAAGAAAAGGACGCGCTTTATGCTAAACCCGATTTTAGCGACGAAGACGGCATCCGCGCGGGCGAACTTGAAAACGAGTTTTTAGAGCTTAACGGCTGGGACGCAGAGCCCGAGGCGCAAAACCTGCTTGGCGAACTTGGCGTTCCGCAAGACATTTTCTATACGCTTATGCGCGACGTAGAGCCAAAAATCAAGGTCAAAGTGCTGCTTGCGAAGGCGCTTTTTATGAACCCAGACATCTTGGTGCTTGACGAGCCTACCAACAACCTTGACGCAAAAACCGTCAACTGGCTTGAAAATTATCTGCTTAATTTTGAAAACACCGTCATTGTTGTGTCTCATAACAGGTACTTTTTAAACAAGATTTGCACGCATATTTGTGACGTCGATTTCGGCAAAATCAATATGTATGTTGGTAACTATGACTTTTGGTATGAAACCAGCCAACTGCTTGCGCGTCAGGCTAAGGAGCAAAACAAAAAGGCGGAGCAGCGCGCCAAAGAGCTGCAAGAGTTTATCGCACGTTTTAGCGCTAATGCAAGTAAGTCTAAGCAGGCCACCAGCCGCAAAAAAGAGCTTGAAAAACTGACGTTTGTTGACATTAAGCCGTCAAGCCGAAAGTATCCATACATCGATTTCAGGCCAGAGCGCGAGGTCGGCAACGAGGTTTTGCGCGTTGAGAAACTGACGAAAAAGGGCTATTTTGAAAACGTATCTTTCATCGTAACGAAAGACGACAAAATCGGCTTTTTAAGCGACCGCGCGAACGTCATTACGATGTTGTTTAAAATCCTTGTTGGCGAAGAAAAGGCGGACGGCGGCGAGTTTAAATGGGGCGCGACGACCACTGTAAGCTATCTGCCTGAAAATAACGACAAATATTTTGAGGGCTGCGACCTTAGCCTGGTTGACTGGCTGGCGCAATACAGCAAAGAGAAAGACCAAACGTATTTAAG
Organism: Acutalibacteraceae bacterium; assembly: GCA_963602035.1. Lineage (GTDB taxonomy): Bacteria > Bacillota > Clostridia > Christensenellales > UBA1242 > UMGS2070. The sequence continues at coordinate 91,482 of CAVCHC010000001.1, forward strand.
GTCGTGGCTGGGGCGTATGCTTTTCACCGGCGAAGAGGGCAACAAAAAGGCCAAAGTTTTAAGCGGTGGCGAAAAGGTTAGGTGTATGCTTGCGCGCGCTATGCTGAAAGCCGGTAACGTCTTGATTTTAGACGAGCCTACCAACCACCTTGACCTTGAAAGCATAACCGCGCTTAACAAGGGGATGGTCAACTATCGCTCGCCAATGCTGTTTACAACCCACGACCACGAACTGATGCAAACAACCGCCAACCGCATTATCGTCATCAACGGCACCAAAACCTACGACAAGTCAATCACCTACGACGAATACCTTGGAATTTAAAAATCATATTGTTAAAAGCTGTCCTTATATTAAGGGCGGTTTTTGTTTTGTTATTGCGAGCGCAGCGTGGCAATCCCATTGTTAGAGACGCTTACCCCTCATTAAGCAAACTCCGCCCCCATGGGGTAGGGTCGTCACGCTGCGACAGAGGGGGTAATAAGGCCGCTAACAAAACGAGGATATTATAAGGCATCTGAGATTGCCGCGTCACTTCGTTCCTCGTACTGACAATAGTAAATTAGCCGCATTTCAACTTTAAACTTTCAACTTTAAACTTTACATTGTGTGGCAAAAAGGGCGGAATTGCAGGTTTTGCTTGGCGCTTGCAAAAATTATTAAAAAAATGTGAAAAATAATTGACAACGCGCTTTTTTTGTTGTAATATATACAAGTCAACGCAAGATAAATAACATTATCGGGGTGTAGCGCAGTTTGGTAGCGCACGCGGTTTGGGTCCGTGGGGCCGGGAGTTCGAGTCTCTTCACCCCGACCATTATTTGTCTTGCTAGGGTGTGGGCCTTTAGCTCAGTTGGTTAGAGCAACCGGCTCATAACCGGTCGGTCCGCGGTTCAAGTCCGTGAAGGCCCACCATATTTGTTGGCTCGGTAGTTCAGCCGGTTAGAACGCTAGCCTGTCACGCTAGAGGTCGTGGGTTCGAGTCCCATCCGAGTCGCCAACCTTAAAGTGCCCATCGGGCATTATGCCTCGGTAGCTCAGTCGGTAGAGCAGAGGACTGAAAATCCTCGTGTCGGTGGTTCGATTCCGCCCCGCGGCACCAAATACGCCGGTGTGGCTCAATGGTAGAGCATCTGACTTGTAATCAGACGGTTGTTGGTTCGATTCCGACCACCGGCTCCACAATCAAGCAATACCGAGCGGTTGCCCAATCGTTCGGTATTCATATTTATGGGAGGTTTCCAGAGCGGCCAAATGGGGCGGACTGTAAATCCGTTGACTACGTCTTCGGTGGTTCGAATCCACCACCTCCCACCAAAACACAAGATATTGTGTTAGAAAATTGGTTGTCACCACAAGATATTGTGGTGATTTTTTGTTTTGATTGTTAATAACTTAAAAGTGAGTTCGATTTGTAATAAAGGTGAGTTCGATTGCACACGTGTTTTCGCAAGAATTAGCCTAGCATTGCGCGGGGTGCCACTTTTCGCGTGAGTTCGATTTGTAAAAAAATTGAGTTCGATTTCCACCATCTAGTCATTTTTTTTGTTAAAAATTTCGATGCTTGACTGCTCAGCTTCTTCTCTTGTGTGGGTATAAACTGTGTTGGTGACCTTACTTCCAATTGTGTGTCCAACCCATTTTTGAATAATGTGTAATGGTATACCAGCTTCTTGGCACTTGGTTACAAAAGTATGTCTAAGCGAGTGTATGGTGTAATGCTTGGTCGGGAAGTTCTTTTTTATAATGTCGGTGAAAATGGCTTGTGCTCGTTTGCCTGGTATATTAAAAACACGCTCTTTGGATAGGGCGTATTTCTTTAATATTTCAATACTATTTTCAAATAAAGGCATTACGCGATTGCTTGACAAGTTTTTGGTTGTGTCAAATTCGTTATGTTCGTTAATTGCCTTATTAATCGTTAATGTTTTATTGATAAAATCGATGTCTTCACCGGTTATAGCTAGTGCTTCGCCTTTTCTAAGCCCTTGGTAAAGGGTTATAAGGAACAGGTCAAGGTTTTTGTCTTTAAGTATGGCGATAAGCTTTTTTTCGTCATTGTTATCAAACGCAATGCCGTTGATTTTTATATGCTTAGGTTTATCAACGGCCAGCATAATATTTTTAGCAATTATATCCGTTTCGAAAGCTTTTTTAAACAGTGCAGCCAGTAGGTCATAAACACTTTGGCGTCGTCTTTCAAAAGGTATATTGT
>CAVCHC010000001.1:93794-94266 GCA_963602035.1 Acutalibacteraceae bacterium
TATATTGTTAAGTATGGTAGTTACGTTGATTGCGTTGAATTGAGTTAAGTCATATTTTTCAAAATCTTTTAAATGTTTGAAACTTTTAAAATAGTCTTGCTTTGTCGATTCTTTAACGTTAATTTTAAATGTGGTTAGCCAGGTGTTGAACCATTGTTTTAATGTTTGAGTTTTTGGTTTAATAGGTTCAACGGTTTTTAATTTGGTTGCAGATTCTTTATGTTTATTGCGTATCAAAATTTTTAGTTTTTTATAACATTCAAGTTGACTTTTTGCTGAAACATAGAATTGTTTACCTTGGTTTCGATACCTGGCATACCACGTGTTTGAGTCTTTGCGCGGCATTATGGTTATGCCTTTATATTTCATTGATATGCCTCCTAGTGCGAGATTTTTCTCACTTAGGTTGGCATTTTTCTTTTCTTCTTGCGTTCTATTAGTTCGTTCGTATTTTGCTATTAAAGCGTATAGA
>CAVCHC010000002.1:0-1722 GCA_963602035.1 Acutalibacteraceae bacterium
AGATTTACTTTACGCCGACCACCAACACATAAATACAATTAAGATTTACTTTACGCCGACCACCAACACATAAATACAATTAAGATTTACTTTACGACGTTACCAGCACACTATACAATTAAGATTTACTTTACGCCAACCCCACGCGCGTGTATGCAATCAAATATATGCAATAAAATTACAGGCCTAACACATCCTTTTACAGGCATAATACATCCTTACCGACAGTGGCGTCTTTAAAGTTGATAAAATATCCAAATTTAGAGTTGGTTGATATTGGATAAAACTTACACACGCCAAACGACGTATGAAATATATTTCCCACAGGTACCGCTCCAAGCCACGGTTGCCCCACTCCCAAAAACACAGGTCGGTTGTTTCTATAAACAATGCCAACAACCCAAATATCGTTTTCTGTTTCAACCCGTACCCACTTAGACGTCTCAAACATTTTTTCTAAAACAACGTCTTTTGAAAAGTTGGCAAATAACGAATTTAACGTTTTTTCATTGTTTTTAAAGTAATTTTCAACAGTTTTGCGTGTATATTGCATTTTTGGGGTATTTTGTTGCATATGTTTATATATTTCATCGCAATTTTTTAAAAGCATATTGATATTTATTACATTTTTTATATTTTGATTTTCGTTTTTGCAGTTTTTTATTCGCGCATAAAAATCATCCGCGTCGCCACTAATATAATCAATATCTTGCTTTAAAGTTTCTTTCAACACGCAATAAGTATTGCCAAAAAACGAATAATTAAAATATTTTTTTAATAAAAAAGCCTGGCATTTTACCAGACTTAAAAATATTAAATTTAATTATCAATCTGTACAATTTTTTTTATGACTCTACCTAAGTTTTGATAGCCCAATTTGCCAGATTTAAAGGCCTCTTATTTTTGCATTATTTTATTATAAAGGTTTTTAAAGTCATAGACGCTTAACTCCTCCGCGCGCGCATTCGGGTTAAGCCCGGCCTCTTCTAAGATAAACCCTATCTGCTTTTTTGAAAGGCCCGTATACATTGAAAGGTTATTAGAAAGCGTTTTTCTTTTGGCCATAAAGCAGCCGCGAATAAACTCTATAAACATCTTGTCAATCTTGCTATCATTAAATTCAAGTTTTAAAACCGCGCTATCCACCTCGGGCGACGGAATAAAACAAGTTCTTGGCACAATGCGAGTTATTTTAACGTTCGCAATCGCCTGACAAATAACACTCATCGCGCCATAATCACTTGTCCCGCTTTTAGCGCTAAGTCGCTCCGCAACCTCTTTTTGAACCATTATTGTCATAGTTTTTGGTCTAACTTCAAAAAACTTTTGGATGATCGCGGTCGTTATATAATATGGCAAATTTGCCACTACCGAAAACTGGTTTTTACCGACAATTTCACCAACATCAGCCTTCATAAAATCTTCAAACTTAATCGTTAAATTATCAAATTCATTTTCAAGGGGACGCAAAAATTTTTCAAGGTCACTGTCAATTTCAAAGCTCAAAACACGTTTAGCGCGCTTGCAAATCTCGCGAGTAAGCGTTCCTGCCCCCGCCCCAATTTCAATAACAAAATCATCTTCGCCAATGCCCGAGTCGTCAACAATCGCTTTTAAAAGATTAACATCGGTTATAAAATTTTGTCCATATTTTTTCTTAAAATTGTGTTCCATCATCTTTTCCTTAATATCAAAATTCTTTCAAATTTATTTTCAATTTTA
>CAVCHC010000002.1:1792-73969 GCA_963602035.1 Acutalibacteraceae bacterium
ATATTTGGCCATCATATGTTTTATTAAAAAGCGCAATTTTAACGTCAGTTCGCCATATTTTTGCCAAAATTTCACACTTTTGCGTCATTTTTGCGTTTTTTGAATATATTGTTTGCGTTTATCAAACACTATAATTAGCCTAAATTAAAGGCAACAAAAGTCTTTCACGAAAGACAATTCGCCCCTACTTACGGGGCATTTTTTGTTTACAATTTATAAAACGATTTAGTGTTTTCTTCAATCTGTTTTGTAAGAGTTTCAAAATCTTCGCCGCGCACTTCTGCTAAATTTTTAGCAATAAGTTTAACATTGATTGGCGTATTTTTTTGCCCTCGCAGTGGCACGGGTGCAAGAAACGGACTGTCAGTTTCCATCAATATTCTATCCGCCGGCACCGCTTTTAAAACATCTTTGTCATAACTTTTAAACGTGCTGTTGCCCGCAAAAGAAATAAACGCACCCAACTCAACAAACGGTTTTACCCATTCAAATGCCTCGCTAAAACAATGCAAAACGAACCCATTTTTAAGCAGCCTTTTATTTGATTTTAATATCTCAAACATCTCGGGCGCCGCATTCCTGCAATGAATACAAATCGGCAACTTGTGTTTATCCGCCAACTCAATTTGGCGCACAAACATTTCTTTCTGCACCCGTTCAGTCTCGCGCGTCCAATAAAAATCAAGGCCGACCTCGCCAATCGCAACAACTTTTTTATTGTTTAAAAGCGCTTCAATCTTAGCGATGTCAGCGTCACTAAACTCGGCCGCATACTCTGGCTGAAACCCAACCGCACAAAAAACCTTACTGCTTTTCTCTGCGATTTTAACAGCCGCCTCGCTTGACCCTACGTCACACCCAAGGGTCACAACCGCCGTCATTTCGTCATCATTATTAAGCGTATTTAAAAAGCCATCCAGCCCCTCAACCTCGTCAAGATGGCAATGCGAATCAATATACATACTTTCTCTTCCCCAACCGATTTTACCACACCTTAACATAAAACGCAATCGTTTCAAATAAAATTTAAATATGAACAGAGTTTGGTTATTTCTTTTGATAGCAAGTATCGGCGTTTTGCTTTTTATAGACCCCAACGCCGTGATGACAGGAATGCTTGGCGCAAGCAACAAGGCGCTGACCTTGTCGTTTGAACTTTGCACCGTTTACGCCGTGTGGGTCGGCATTTTTTCCATCCTTGAACAAACGGGCATCACCAAGTTTTTTAGCAAAATTTTGAACCCCGTTATCAACTTAATTTTCGGCAAAAACACGCTTAGTGACGAAAGCAAGCGCCTCGTTTCGATGAACATAAGCGCCAATATGCTTGGAATGAACGGCGCCGCAACCCCGCTTGGCATCAAGGCCATCGCCTCAATGGGCAAAGACAACACGCGCGCCACCTTCCCGATGGTTATGCTTGTTGTTATCTCGTGCACCAGCCTCCAACTTTTGCCCACGTCGATTATGGGGCTTATGACGTCGGCAGGCAGCAAAAACGCATCAAGTATAATCTTGCCATCCATCCTTGCAAGTTTTCTTTCAACCGCAATTGCCATCATTTTGGTGCGCATCGTGTACGCCTTTAAAAACAAACATGCCCTCAAAAACAAAAAGGACAAGGACAAAAACTGATGGCCATCTATATCGTCCCAGCAGGCATACTCATTTTATGCGTAGTGTGCCTTATCAAAAATATCAATGCATATTCGTGCTTCGTTTCGGGCGCAAGCGAGGCCGTTGACCTGTGCATAAAAACCTTCCCGCTGTTGGTTGCAATTTTTTGCGCAGTTGAGCTGTTTAAAATAAGCGGGCTATCTGATCTGTTCGCGCGTATCTTGTCTCCCGCCTTCACAATTTTTGGGATACCTAAGGAACTTGTCAACTTTCTTACCCTGCGCCCGTTTACCGGCTCTGGGTCGGTTGCGATGCTTAGCGACCTTTTTGCGACCTACGGCCCTGACAGTTACGTTGCCCGCTGCGCCAGCGTTATTATGAGTTGCTCTGAAACGGTCTTCTATATAACCGCACTTTATTTTAGCCAAACCAAGGTAAAAAAATTGGGCGTCACCATCCCAATCGCTCTTATCAGTTGCTTTATAGGAAGCATCATCGCCTGCCTTATCTGCAAAATTATGTAAGCATAAAATCAAACGCTTAACCTCACATAAAAACATTAAACACGCCAAAAATAATAAATTTAATTACTTTTTCAGCGTCCTTCATTTCATTTTGCAAATATTTGTTTATTATGCATTTATTAAATAGCGCTTTTGATGTATTTTATCGCAATTTTTAAGCTAGAATTTAAAATTTTGCCATAATTTTTGCATTTTTGTGTTGATTTTGCGTTTTTTGCACACCTATTTAAACTTGCTTTTACTAATTTAAACAAAAAAATAAGGCTAGTATTTTAGGTTATTTCCCTAAAATACTGCCTTTAATTAATATATATTGTTGGTTTAGTTTCGGTTAAGCCTAGCCTTCCTTTTATTGCATTACACATAAAAATGTGAGGCTCTTTTTGTTTATTGACCGAAATAGGAACAACGCATTCAACGCCAAACCCATTCCGCGCAAGGCACAGTTTTATTTCATCAATACGCGCGTAACTGTGAACAAGATAAAACGCACCGTCAGGTTTTAAAATCTTTGCCGCGCCCTTAATGATTTCATCAATCGTTATCTCAGTTTCAAACCGAGCAAGACGCGATTCGGCGTTTGCGGGAAGTTTGCCACTGCCAACTTTATAGTATGGCGGATTAGCAAAAACCAAATCTACCAGCGCGGCGTTAAACTCGCTGCAAAATTTTTGAACCGATGTATTTTCAACAGTAATGTTTTTTATCTCGTTAAGCGCAACTGACCGCCTGCTCATATCCGCAAGCTGCGGCTGAATTTCAACGCACGTGATTTCTTTTACCGGCTGTTTGGCGCCAAACAAAATTGATATTACGCCCGACCCCGAACAAAACTCAACCGCCCGCGCGCCCGCATCGCACTTAATAAAGTTGGCAAGATACACCGCGTCGTTGGTGAACCCATAGCCCTTTTTCTTTTGCAAACAAAACAGACCTTCATATTGAAGGTCACAAAGATACTCGTCATCTTTAACGTCAGCCACGCCTTTGGTTTTTACATCAATGGCGGCATTAGAGCATTTCGTGTTACTGCCCGCTGAGAACCCAACACGTTTTGACTTACAACCGTTAATAAGTCCAGCACTTTCCGCAGTATCACCAGCCACACATTCAGCAGCGCGCGCCTCGACGTCTACCATACATCCAACTTTTTTGTTATTTTCGTTCGCCATTAAATAAGTCTTTCGCCATAAAATCAGTCTGCTGCTTGCGGTTACTGTTGAACTGGCGCGCCTACTGGGCAAACGCTTGCGCACATCCCGCAAGACACACATTTTGCTGGGTCGATAACGTACTTGCCATCAACAAAGCTGATTGCGCCAACCGGACACATAGGCTCGCACCCCCCACATTTAATGCATTTATCAGTAATTTTGTATGCCATAATTATTCTCCTTTTCTGTTAAACTTGATTTGATTAAGCGGAAATTCTTCAACCACCATCGACCCGTCATTGCCCGCCGACTTAACGCTTACAAGTTCGCGCAAAATATCAAGATACACAACCGTGCCCTTGCCCTTTGGCGACGTCACCTCACTGCCAACTTTTGGCATCCGCCTTAACACCTCCTCATAGGCCTTGTTTTCATACCCCAGGCAACACATCAACCGCCCGCACAACCCGTTTATCTTGGTTGGCGACAACGATATGCCCTGATTTTTAGCCATCTTCACCGTTACATGCTCAAAATCGTTTAAAAATCTTTTGCAGCAGCACGGCTGACCACACGGCCCTAAGCCGCCCTTGTTTTTTACCTCGTCACGCTGGCCAATCTGCTTTAATTCTATCCTTACCTTAAACGTCGCCGCAAGGTCTTTAAGCAGCTCACGAAAATCAACCCTGTCATCCGCGGTAAACTCTACGATAAGTTTTGACCCATCAAACGTCCAGTGCGCGTCGCTTATCTTCATATTCAGTTTCAGCTTGGCCACCTTGTCTTTAATCGTTTTGATGGTTGGCAGGCGCTTGGCGTCAAGTTTTTTGCGCTTTTCTTCATCCTTTTCACTTGCCAGCCTTAAAACTGGTTTAATTTCAAGCCCAAACTTTTTCTCGTCAATCTCTCGCTCCGCAAAGTCCACAATGCCAAACTGACTGCCCGCGCCCGTTTCAACGATAACGTGGTCGCCCTTTTTAAGCGTAAGACCGTTAGGTGAAAAATAAAACACCTTGCCCGTTTCATTAAATTTTATGCCAACTATTTTCTGCACGATACTTTCACCTCTACCATTTTTAAAATATACTCGTCCAAAACCGCCTGCGCATTCGCGTAAAAGGCCAAATCTTTTTTCGCCCCAAGCGCCAAATCGACGATGCGCGTAAGGCTTGCATAGTTAAACCCGCCCGAGACGCGTTCAAGTTCGCCCAAAACGTGACGATTAAGTACGCCGTTTTTGTTGCCCGAAATTATCAAAAGCAGGTCACGCGCAAGCGCCACGCTTAAATCAAAAAACTCAACTAAGTCCATTTTTGAGACGTTTATTTTAGAAACAAACGCCAAAATTTCGCGGCTTGAATTCAGCGAAAAACTTTCAACACACAGATTGAATAGGTCGCTAAAATCACTTTCGCCCGCAAGTTCTTTCGCGCGCGTAAGATTGCCCCCAGCGCAACTTGCAACAAGCGCCGCCAAATCGTCAGCCACGCCCTCGCCACGCAGGATACCCTCAATCTGCGCCTCAGTAAGCACGGGCACCTCAATCTTATTCACGCGTGACAAAATGGTTGCTAGCAGTGCCTTTTCGTTGCTTGCGCCCAGGATGATGATCGCGTGGGCAGGCGGCTCTTCAATCGTTTTTAACAACTTGTTTTGCGCGTCGGCCGTCATCGCGCTTGCGTCAAGAATCAGTATCACCTTTTTGTCGCCTTCAAGCGGCGTTGAAAACACGTCACTTGCGATAAACGCCACGTCTTCAACCTTTAAATTCTTGTCGCCCTCAACGAAAACAAAGTCAGGATGCGTCCCACTTTTAACCTTAACGTCGTCATTTAAAATCAGTTCAGCGACTGACAAACACAGCTGCCTTAGCACCAATTTGTCTGGGCTTAAAAAAAGATAAGCGTGCCTAAGCGCGTCATTTTTAGCCTGCGCCGAAACCTCAACAAATGCGGGATTATTTTTAACAATCAAGCCTAAGTTTGTCATACCAAAATGATACCACATTTAAGCGTGCCCGTCAATTAAATCGCTGCACCGCAAGAAAAAGCTATCAATCCCGCCACCGACCACCATCGCCTATCCGCCACAAAAATTACAAACCATAGCCGCTAAAAACTTTTAACTAGCCTCGCAGGAAAAACTGGCAACACAAAATATTAACATAAACTCCGCCGCCACCTACATCGCCCGCACGCACGCACCTTATCGCCCTGACTACCGCAACAATTGCCCGCACGCATTACTTACCGCAACAATCGCCCCGCCGCCGAAACCTACTATCAAACAAGCAATTTGTCATCAAAAAAAGCCCGCAAAAGGGCTTTGATTTTGATTAAACTTAGAAAAGCGCTATTTAACTGACACGATTTTAAGGTTAAACGACCCACCATCAGGCGTTGTTACCGAAACGATTTCGCCCGCTTTTTTGCCCATAATAGCCTTGCCGATTGGCGACTCGTTTGAAATCAAGCCCGCGTCTGGGTTGCTTTCAAGGGTACCAACGATTTTGTACGTGTTTTTCTCGTCAAACTCTTCGTCATAGACCGTAACCGTGCTGCCTACCATAACAGTGCTGCTTTTCTTTTGGTCACTTGGGATGATTTTTGCAACCCTAAGCGTTTCCTCAATAAGCGCAATTTTGGTTTCAAGCCTGCCTTGCTCCGCACGTGCCGCGTCATACTCACTATTCTCACTTAAATCGCCGTATTCGCGCGCCGCTTTAAGATGTTCGCCCACCTTAACGCGCTCAACAGTTTTAAGATATTCAAGCAACTCCTCTTGCTCTTTTTTGCCCTCTTCGGTTAAATAAACTTCTGCCATAAAAACCTCCTTGCATAGTTAAACGTGACCATTATATTGATTAAATTGCGATTTGTCAAGAAATTTTGCCCCTTATTTTTAAATACTCATTTGTCCTGTTTTTACTTTCCCCGTCACGACGAAAAAGCCCCAGCCTCCGCCACCCAACACGCTCTCGCCAAACGCATTAATACTTCAACAGAACTCGCCAATACATCGCCAAGTACCAAGCGTTTTGCCAACCGCGCTGATACTATTGTCAAACTCGCTAGTACTACGGCCCAACTCGCAATACATCGCCAAACACGTTCGTACGTCGCCAATCGCGCCAAACTTACAAATTAAACAAAACTGGCTAACAGTGTTAAATTTTATTGCACAAACTTTCAAAATATGCTAAAATTTCAAATTAGAGGTAACAATATGATAAGAATCTGGGCAAAACTTGAAACAAATCACCGCTTAGGCAAAAACATCATCTATGAAAGCCTTGATAAATACGACCCTGACAAGCTTTATCTTCACATCGCCGAGCTTTGCCATACGCTTGACATCCCAACCCCCGTTGTGTTAAAAAGCCACGTGATGAATTTTGACAAGTTTAATTCAACCGCCTTCACCGCGCGCGACTTCGTTGAGTCTATCGACTTTGACAGGCTGATTTTAGAGCACGTTATTGAAAAATAGCCACCTAAAAATATACCCCCAAAAGATATTTTTAATCTTTGGGGGCATTTTATTTTTTGATTGTTTTAGTTTAATGTCGCCTTAGTCTTGGCTATTTTTAGATGTAAAGTCGCCTTAGTCTTAACCCTGTTTGGTTATAAAGTCGCCTTAGCTTATTTATGTTTAGGTTTAAGGTCGCCTTAATTTTGATTTGTTTGGTTATAAAGGTCACCGATGCTATCGTTTGAGATAATCTTAATCAAAAGCGTACAAGACGCCTCGCCGTCATCAGAATTTAACTCAATCTTAAAATATCCATCAAAATTGTCTCTAACTGTTGCGGCACCTGGGTTTGAAAAGCCACTGCCCGCGCCCATAGTAAGTTCAATTTGCCATCCATTAGCAGCGCCCTTTTCAAGCAACTTGTCAATGGTTGTTATTACACTTTCACCATTACCATCGGTCACTTTTACGCTAGTAATCGCATCCTTAGGGGCAACTGACACCACCCACGTAACCGACTCAGTTATATTATTTTCAGTATCCGCGCCATCCAACACGAAATACTTAACGTAATCATCGTTGATTGAAAATTTAGCGGTGGTGGTATAAACGCCCGCGCTTGTGACGTCATTAAATTCATTGCCATTTGAGTCTTTTGTAATATAATTAACGTCAACAAATTGCGCATATTGCCATTCGCTTAAATTAAGCCTGTTGGTACAAGACTCCGTCCCGTTAACCTTAACCGCGCCCGGATGCGTCCAGCTTAGTCCGCTTGGAACGCTCAATTTCATTTTGTTTATATTATAGCCAATTGAAATTTTACCATCTTCAATAACGGCGCCATCATCAACCAAGCAATAGTTGGCGCTTTTAAGTTTTATTTCAAGCGTACTGCCGCCAACCGCCGCCTTAGCGCCGCTAACCTCAAACGCCCCTTGATACTCATCAGGAATATTTACGTTAAAGCCCTGCTCAGTCGGCGTGAAAACACCGTTGACCATTTCATACTTAAACGTAAAGGCGTCGCTTGAACTAATATCCTTGCCATCCGTGCGCGAAACCCAGCTTAGAACTTCGCTCTTGTTTAACTGTGCGGGCGCAATCGTCCACTTAACGCTTACCTCTTCGGCGCCGCCCATAAACTCAAAATTCTGTTTAAATATGTCTTTGATTTTAAAGGTTACATAATAGTCGCCCGCGTCGGTAGCCTTAGTTAAGTCGCCTTCTTTGTCAACGATGTCAACAAACACCTCGCAGCCCAAATAATCAATGTACCCCATAGCTATATCAATCTCGCTGCCCGTGTACGTAAAGGCCGCGCCGCCGTTTACAGTTGGCACAGGAATCTGCTTTTTAAGCACATGAAAACTTATGGTCGCCTGAGCTTCGCCCGCCTTAAACGTCAACTCATAAGCGGTGTTGCTTGCGGGGTTAAGGCTTGAATTGTTAACAAACGCGCCGCAATCAACCGTATACTCGCCGTTTGCGTACGTTAAAACCTTGGTTGTGTTGTCAGTGTAATACGCCTCAACCTTAAAGTCGCGGTTGAAATCAAAATTTATCTGAGTGCCATACTCAACACTTAAATTAGCGGTTAAATAAGGGTTTTCGCTTGTAACAGACGCTGTTATTGACACAAGTTGAGGCTTTTTGTTGCCATCATCGCCGCCACACGCCGTAAACACAAACGCCACGGGTATCAAAACCAGTGCAACCATCAGCGCAAGCCAAAAATTTTTCTTTTTCATACCTTTCTCCTACTGTTAGTTTGCCCTAAACAAACGCATTTTCATTTATATTTTAGCATACCGCAAAAAGAAAAGTCACCATAAACGGTGACAGAAAAAATCTAAACATACTTTTTTTGTTAAATTTCACGCCGCATCCAATCAGCGTTGCGTCAAACCTAAACGCGTTACAAACGCTAAATAGTTTTGTCAAAATAACTTGAATATTTGTCGCAGGTTTTGTTGCTTGTAAGGCCAAAAATAGTCAAGCTTGCGCCATTGTCAAAATGCTCGGCGCTGAAAAGATACCTTTTAACAAACGTTTCGGCCTCGGCGCCATAAATCTTGGCAAACGCCGCATTAAGCGAACAGAAATCGTCAATAACGATAACAACCGACTTGCCAACGCCAACCAACGCCTTTGCTTTAAGCATAGCCGCGTTCGCCGCGCTTACAACCACGCTTGACATATCCGTAACAAGCGCCTCAAACGTAAATGCATCGCCTTTTATAGTATCCTTTTTGTCTATCAAAAGCTTGATAACAACGTCGCCCGTTTTGGCAATCGATTCGGCCAAATCAAGCGCAATTTTGATGTCAGTAACGGGCTGGTCACGCCTAATTAAAACCTTTGACCCGCGGTTAAAGTTAATCTTTTCGCCGTTAAAGGTTGCGCTTACCTCTTCGCCCTTGCCATCGGCTTCAAGCCTGTTGAAAACAACTTCTTCTGGCGCGACTTCTTTACCGTTAACGGTCAAAATCTTGCCAACCTGCTTAATGTAGGCATTGTCATCAACATAAAGAAACTCAACAACGTCAAACTGCCTCAGGTTAAAGTCAAGCGCCAAATCTTTTGGCACCATCGCATCATCCGCGCTTACAACAAACGGGAATTTGGCGATAAACATCCCCGTCTCGCGCACAACAACCGTCCCGCGCTTAGCGTTAGCGTTTTCAGGGCGCATAAAACAATAGTTGTTGTATTGCGGCATCTGCGTTGCAACCATCCCAAGCCCAACTGGAAGCGCATTCTGCCTTGATTCAAGCATTTCAAGGCTGATTGGCGTTACGTCGCCCTTTGGTGGCCTACCGCGCCTGTCTTTCTGTTTGTATGGCTCTTGTGACCCCGTTATGATTGAATAAATGTTGTCAACAAGATTGTCTTTGCTTTGATTTGATGGCGATTTAACCCCAACACTGGCGCCAAGCCTTCTTAATTCATGTATGTTAAGATTAAATAAACTATCTTTACTAAAATTTTTATAATCCATTAGGTCTTACCTCACGCTTAGAATACCATATTTTTTTGCGTTTGGCAATTAATTACACAATTTATTTATAATTTCTAATATTTTTGACTTATAAGTTATCGAATTCGTGCCGTTACTCTCGGCGCCGATAAAGCAAAGCGGCGGATAAACCACGCACCACCAGTTGTCGCCCGTGCCCGACCCCAATTCAACGATAAGCGCGTCATACACCCCCTCGTCAAGCACCAACTCGCCATACGCCCGCGTTGGAAAGTATTCGTCCGTCATCCTCGCGCGGCTGGTGTAGCCAAACCCCTCTTGTTTTAAAACCGCATCTGCCACCCGCGTCACGCCGTCAAGATGACTTTTTATAACGGCGTGCGCCTGCTCTAAGGTGTCACAGTCCGCGATAAACGGCGTAAGAAATTCAACCACCGCCTCCTTTACTTTAAGCTTAACCTGCTGGTCAACCTCGTCATTACTGTTAGCGCGAATGTGAATGCGGACGTAACTAGACTTTTCAAGCGGCGCCTCGTCGTGCTTTTTAAACCCAACAAACGCGCCCAAAACAAGCGTTAAAATAAACCCGATAACTAAAAGTGTTAAAATTTTTTTCATACCATTCTCCTTAACAATAAGTATTGCCACGAATTGGTCGCATTAACAAAAAAGCGCAATAAAAAATTTAAAAAAATGCTGCCAAAAAAGAAAAAAGCAGCAAAAACTTAAAGTTCTTGCCGCTTTTTGGCGTTTGATAGGTCTTTAAAAATTAACAATTTCAGGAAGGTAAACAAATATCTTATCCCCTGCGTGCACCTCTTCAAGACCCTCGTTCTGCGCTTTTAACATCTCCGGACGAACTTTAAGCGCCCTGCAAATGTCAAACAAGTCTTCGTTTTCTTTGGCAACAATCATTTTCACGCCCGCGTCGTCTGGGCTGGCCTCTTCAAGCCCCGCGCTTGAAACAAACGAAAAGTTAGCCTGCGTTTGCCCATAAGTCTGTGCTGACACATTTAA
Source organism: Acutalibacteraceae bacterium (assembly GCA_963602035.1). Lineage (GTDB taxonomy): Bacteria > Bacillota > Clostridia > Christensenellales > UBA1242 > UMGS2070. The sequence goes on from CAVCHC010000002.1 coordinate 12,556, forward strand.
GATAACTTCAAGTTCGCTTGTCCCGCGGATTTTAAAGCTGGTTACAACGGCAGCAACGTCCGTCGCAACGCCGTCTGCGTTAAGCGTGAATGGAATTTGCGCGGCCTTTTTGTCAATGCCCCCGTCAAGGGTCGCAAAGATTACGTCAAGGTTAATATTGCCCGAAATTTCGCCGTCAGCCTGACTAAATGGCACGCCCGTTACCGTAACAAGTTTAATCGCGTCAAACTCTGGATAGTCTTCAAGCCCGATGCCAAAAACGATGTTATCGGTAAGCATTTGCGCCTCACCAACCTGCGTCGCCTCGATGTATTCAGTCGCAAGTTTAAGTTCGCCGGTGCACGAGAACGCGTCGGTGGTAAGCGTAATCGCCTTGTTTTCAAGCGTGAACGCAACCGCCTTAACGTCAACCGTGATATTTGCTTGTTTTTGCTCGTCGCCGTTGTCTTCAATCGCCGCCGCCACTTTGGTTACGCTTAAATTTACGCTGGCCATTTGCCCGTCAGTAGCGCCAAGCACGTCAAGCTCTTGCTTAAAGTCAAAGGTTTTGTTAATCTCGTCAAAGCCGTTTTCAGTTTTAACCCAAAGTTTAACAATACACGCACCGCTTACCGTTACCCCGTCAGGCGCGCTTGTGGCCTCGCTTACCAACACGTCCGCGCTAACCAGTTCGATTTCTTCGTCCCCCGAATTAAGCGCAATGTCTTCGGCGATTGTAAAGGTATTAGCCGCCACCGCCGCCACGCTTTTAATCTCTGTTTCAGTTGTGCGCGCAACGATGTCTTCGTTTTCAGCAAGCGTTGAAACGGTCGCCTCTTCAAGGCCAAGCGCCTCAACCGCAATCACGTTTGAAACAAATATCGCGTCGTCTGCAATGCGCGCCTGAGTGTCAATAACGCGCGCTAAAAACTCAACGCCTGTTAAGGTCGTGTCCATTTTTTGCGTAAAGTCAAACTCGCCAGTAGCGTTTGAAATCTCGCCATTTTCGTCAATAAACGCCGCGCTTACATTGACCTTGCCTGACACCATAAAGCCGTCAGCAAGCATCTCTACTGACGCCACACTGGCCGCCCCAGCCGTCTTTAAGATTTTAATCGGTTTTGTGTCTTCACTTGGGGTTAATTTGTTGCTAACATTAACCTCCCCCACAAGTTTTTTGCCAATGTTTAAGTTTGTTTGAGTCATTTCAAACGCCATACAAAAACCCCCTTTCATTGTGTCTTAGTAGAGTTTATGCAAGGGGTAAGCGTTTAGAACTTATTTAATTAATTTTGTTAGCGTACAAGTTAATTAGGCTTTTTTATAGGGGCAACCTTAACGTCGCCGCACAAAACGTCGTTATAACTGTAACTAAGCGATTCTTGCGCGATGGGGTCGTCAAGCTTAACGGTAAAAATTGATGGATAAACGCTTTCAATAACGCCCGTATACTTTTCAATACGCTTGCGGCCGCGATTGACGTGCATTTTAACGCTTTCACCTTTAAGCGACTTAATTTTTTCACAAATTTCGGGTAAACTAACTGTGGCTTTTCGCATACACCTCTCCTTTGTTTCAAGTTTTGCCAATTGAATAATTAATATACATCAGTTTTTGCCTTACTTTTATTGTTAATTTAAGCCGTAATGAAAAGCCCCGCCAAAATAAGGCTGCCAAAAGCGTAACAAGAAAGGCTACCCACAAAAATTTGATAAATTAAAAAAAGTTGTAAAAAATAGTTTACAAATCAATATAATTGATATAATATATTGCTAATTGTGACGCAAGCGCGTGCACGTGAATAAATTAAACTAAACGGAGACCAAAAATGGATAAACCTAAATATATCAAATGCCCACGTTGTGAGCTTAACTATATCAAGGCGGGCGAAGACCTTTGCCCCGTTTGCAAAAGCGAACTTAAACTTGGCGAGGCGCTTAATGACGACCTTGAAATCTGCCCTATCTGCGGAATTAACTATATGACGGTTGACCAGGCGATGTGTGATGACTGCGCTAAACGCCGCTCGCTTGACGACGTGGTTGACGAGATTGACCCTAAGCACGACGGCGAGGATGAAGACTGGGACAGCGACGAAGAGCCAAAACCTCAGCCTAAGTCTATTGACGATATGCCTGCTGACGACGACGTTGAAATCGTCAATTTCTCTGACCTTGAAGACGATGATGATTATGACGACGATGACGATGATGATGACGACACGTTTGAAAACTTTGACAGTGGCAAAAAAGACGACCTTGATGAAGACTTTGACATCTCTTTGTCAGACGACGACCTTGGTGATGACCTTGACGATGATGACGAGGACGACGACGACATCGATGACGATGACGAATAGTTTGATTAAAGTTTAAAGCCTGCAATTTAAAGTTGAATGTTTAAAGTTTAAAGTTGAAATATTGATGTCATTGCGAGCGTAGCGTGGCAATCCCATTGTTAGAGGCACTCTCCCCCTCCTTTTCCCAACTCCGCCCCCTTTAGGGGGAGGATGGTCGAACGTAGCGTGGAGCGGAGTGAGACGGAGGGGTTAATAAGTCCGCAGAAAAAACGAGGATATTATAAATCGGCTTAGATTACCACGTCGGCCTTGCCTCCTCGTAATGACAAAAATAATACCACAATAAAAAATACTCTATGTTTATCAATATTGACTTACATAGAGTATTTTCTTTTTTCAAGTTGCCTTATTAACCCCTCCGTCTTGTGTCGCTCCACGCTCCACTGCGACCAGTCCTCCCCTTTCAGGGGCGGTGTTGGGAGTTACATAAACAAACGTTGAGATTAATATAAGTAAATAATACTACTCATTATAAGCCTCTCACCCCAACTATTTTAGGCTTAACTTGTTTCAACTGTTTTTAGCCTTCAATCAGCATTTTGTCTGCAACAAGTGCAATGAACTCGCCGTTGGTTGGCTTTTCGTTATTGCTGTACACCTTAATGCCAAAAACTGCATTGATGTTTTCAATCTTACCGCGGTTCCACGCGACCTCGATGGCGTGCCTGATAGCGCGCTCTACCTTACTTGGGCTGGTGCTGAATTGGTCAGCAACGCGCGGATAAAGTTCTTTGGTTATGCTGTTGATGATGTCGGGCTGTTTAACCGCAAGTTTGATGGCCTCTCTTAAAAACTGATAGCCCTTGATGTGCGCTGGGATTCCAACCGTTATAAAAATGTTGCTGATTTTTTCTTCAAGCTGTTTTTGTTTTGGGTTGGCGCGCTGCATAACCGCCCCAGCCTGCTTTTGCCCGATTTTGGCAACCTCACCAATACGTGAGATAAGGCCATCGATGTCAACGGGCTTAATCATAAAATAGTCCGCGCCCATATCCAGTGCCTTAGATATAAACGCTTCGCTTGAAAGAGATGAAACAATCAAAAAACGTGGGGCAAGGCCTTTGGCTTTCACCTTTTCGATAACCGAAAAGCCGTCGCACCCGCTTAAAACAATCTCGCTTACAACAACCTGTGGGTCAGTTTTTTCAATAAGCTCAATTGCTTCGGGGCCGGTTTTGGCAACCCCGACTAAATCCACACTTGGCTCTGCTTTTAACCTCTCCGCCAAATTTTGTCTTACGCTATCATTGTCTTCAACGTAAACTACTTTAATCTGTTCCATAAATACCCTTTCCTTCTTTATTTGCATTTTCTGCACTGACCATATCATATCATAAACGCAAATAACAAAAAAGTAAAAACTCGGCTCAAAAGGCAAGGATTTTCAGTCTTTTTTAGACTTTTTGTCGAAACAATAAACAACCAGTCTAATTACCTCACTCTTTCAATCTTTTTTAGAAATTTTAAGGGTTTTTTGCACTTTACAAATTCTAAATATTAGCCTTTCTAACTTTTCATCTTAACAAAATTTGCTTTAAAATTGACTACATATACTGAGTATGTTTTTTATTAATTATACATATCCTTACCTCTCAGTGTCAAGCAAATATTATTTAAAAACTCACATATTTTTAATATACATAGTGTAACATAATGGTATGGACAGCTATTTTATTAAAGAACGAGTTTATTATTATCGAACCAAAAACAAGATGAGCGCGCGCAACTTAAGTTTAGAACTTGGAATGTGCGGCGAGTATATAAACCAGCTTGAAACGGGGCGGCTTAAACCATCGCTTGATTTTCTTATCAACTTTTGCGGATATTTTGGAATAACGCTTAGCGAATTTTTTGACGAAAACCAGGCCTATCCTGCCGAACTTAATGACCTTATCGCCGCAACAAAGGGTTTAAGCAAGGATAGTATCGAGCTTTTAACTACCCTTGCCCGCACAATGCGCCGCGGCTAGCGTTTTCTTTCGCGCGTCAACTTAACCCATACCAACTAAAAACTTGTCAAACTCAAAGCCAAACAAACCGCAACCCATAATCGCGCATTAGTAATACCCTTTAAATAAAACGCAACACATAATTGCGCAAATAAAAGTTTACCCTGCCCGCTTACATAAACCCGCGCAAATATAAGTTTACCCTGCCCGCTTACACATACTTGAACAAATATAAAGTTTAACCTCGCTCGCTTACGAGTCATCGCGCGAATAAACATAAAAAGCATATAAGTTTTGCCTTATATGCTTTTTGTTTTTGTTTAATTAATTGGTTACCTTAACCTATTCTTCTGTTACAAGCGTGGTAATATCGCCCTTTATGTATTGCTGCAACTTGCTAAGAATTGTGTCAAAGTCAGGCGATTCGCCATCCTCGCCTTTTGCAATTTCTGCAAGCGATTCAACAATGGCCGAGTTAAGCGTGCCATCCGTAGACTCTGCGTGCGCTTTAATAAGCCTGTAATCGTTCATATCGATAAGGCCGTCAAAGTTAACGTCGCCAACAATATAGTACGCGCCGTTATTAAACGCGATTAAGTCAGCCTCGTCAACAACGTCGTTACCATTATCATCAGTGTCTTTGGTAATATTTGCAAGTTTCAAAATTACAGCATCTTGCAAGTATTGCGTTTTATTAACCACGATGTCGCGAATAATGTTAAAGTCCGTTTCATCGATAGTGCCATCAAGGTTCATATCGCCAATAAATGAGTCAGGAATTTGAGCCGCAACATCGCTTTCAAGTGGAAGCGTTGTGATAAATTCTACAATATACTTCCTCATAAGTAAAAGATCGCGAACGCCAACCTTGCCATCAAGGTCAAGGTCAAGTGCATATCTTTCAACAAAACTCATTTCGCTAACGCCTTGAAGAATTCTCCTCATTATTATCAAATCAGGTGCGCCAATCTTTCCATCTTTGTTCGCGTCGCCGATAGTTACGCCTTTTAAGATGCTGTAATCAGTGCGGTCATAGCCCGCGTGCCCGTTAGCGATATGGATAAGGATATACAAGTCATTCATATCAACAACGCCGTCGCCGTTAATATCCGCGTTGAGTTTTGCTTGGTCAGATAGGCCACTGCCGTCATCCGCGTATGTAGCAAGAGACTGCGTGCTTGAAACATTGATAGTTGACATCTGCGCCAAAATTGGCCTTAAAAAGTCAACATCGTCAGTGTTTACCTTGCCATCAAGGTTAACGTCGCCCGTAAGCGTAGACTGGGTTGCTTCCCCGCTTGTGTTTTTGCTGAGATACCCAACAATGCTCCACGTGCCATTTTCTTTATAATAAAGCGTGTTAGTTGAAAGGCTAAGATAGAAATCGCCATCGTTACCGTCGTCAGCCGTAGGAGCCACCGACCCCGTCAACCAACTCTTACCATCTTTACCGTCTTGGCCGTCTTGGCCTTTACCGTCAGCGCCTTTTAAGCTTTCAAGCCACTCTTTTTCAGTGCCCTCAAAACCGTTTTCCTTAGCAATTTCGTAAGCAGATTTACCATCTTGCCCTTTTAAGTTGCCTTTTTTAGTCCATACGCCATCAGCTTTAATATAGTAGTCATAGCTGTCGGTGTCAAAATAAAGGTCGCCGTCTATACCGATAGAATTATCAGGCGTACCGTTCCCAGTATGCCAGCCATTACCAGCTTCGCCTTGTGGACCTTGTGGGCCTTGTGGACCGGTAGCACCAGTATCACCTTTTTCACCCTGTGGGCCTTGTGGACCGGTAGCACCAGTATCGCCTTTTTCGCCCTGTGGACCTTGTGGACCGGTAGCGCCAGTATCGCCTTTTTCACCCTGTGGACCTTGTGGACCGGTAGCACCAGTACCGTCGTCGCCTTTTTCGCCTTTTATGTTGGCTTCTTTAACCCAAGCGTTGCTGCTGTTTTTAACATACACATCGCCAGTGTTAAGGTCAAGATAAAGGTCACCTACTTTACCATTGGCATTTGATGGCACGCCCTTGCCAGTAAGCCAACCGTTACCAGTTTCGCCCTTGGCGCCGTCATCACCTTTGTCACCTTTCGCGCCTTTAAGGCCGTCAACATTGCCAACCTTTTCCCAAGTATTATCACCTTTCTTTACGAAAAGTTCATAGGTCTCGTTATTGATATAATAGTCGCCCGCAACGCCGACTGAGGCCGTTGGGTTGCCCGCATTGACGTAAAGTTTGTATTCACTTGTGCTGCACGCCGCTGAAAAAACAACAACAAAACAAACGCACAAACAGAATACCAAACATTTGATAAACTTTTTCATTGATTCCTCCTTAGAATATTTTTTGTGTTTAACAATTCAATTATACAATGCGCCAAATTTTAAGTCAAACAAAACCGTAGCAAATCTAACTTTTAAAACATACTATCGCCCGCCCCCCTTTTGATTTACCCATTACACCGCCCGCCTCCCTTTTTTCTACCTTTTTAACACCGCCGCCATTTTTATCTTGCTCATTACGCCGCCCGCCACCTCCACCATTCCGCCCGCCGATACTAACCTTTAACGCCGCGTATTTTCCACGCCGCAAGCCTTTTTACCCACGCCGCTCTCGCGCAAACAAAAAAGCATACCCGCCGCAATTGCATTAAGTATGCCTAATTTAATTATTTGTTCTTAATCGTCGCCATTGCAACACTTGCAACTATTCGCCGACTTGTAATTAGTCAGGGATAATCTCGCCGAACTTAATATCAAGGTTGCCCTTTTTAAAGTTAAACCCGCCGATACTGTTAACGGCTTTAAGGTCATAAAGAACGGCTTGCATAAACTCTGGGTAATTGGTGGTCACCTCGGCGTCCGCTATCTGCGTTTTAAGGCTGATTTGGTTTTCGCTTTTGAACGCACGCACGCGGCTTACGATTTCAACCATCTCGTCGCCAGCATTTAAAACGCTGTCTTCGCCGTCAAGCGCGATTTTTGAAAGGACAGAATTATTGATGCTTTCATACCCCTTAAACTGCCTGAAATAGTCTTGATAAATTTCTTCGGTTATGTGTGGCATAGTGATTGAAAGAACTTGAAGCAGGCCAAACAAAACGTTAAAGCAAGCCCACTGCGCGCTGCGTTTCGCGTCCTCGCCATAAACCTCGGGCTTATACAGCCTGTTTTTGGCGATTTCGATATAGTTGTCACAAAAGTTCCAGAAAAACTTCTCGATTTCGGCCTTAGCATAGCCCATCTCATAGTTTTCGTACTGCGCCATAGTTTTGTCAAACGCGTCGTTAAACTTTTGCATTATATACAAGTCCATCGGTAAAATCGTTTTTGGCTTTTCAGGCGTCCAGTCGTAAAGGAACGACAAAACAAACTTGCTTGCGTTCCAGATTTTGTTTTGAAGTTTTGCGCCGTCTTTAATGCCATCGTCGCTGAAAAATACGTCGCGGCCATAGGCGCCGTTCGCGCTCCAATACCTAACAACGTCCGCGCCAAACGAGTTTAAAACCTCTTTAAGCCCCATCTTGCTGTTGGCAAGGTGCTTGCTTATTTTGATGCCCTTATCCGCCATAACCCAGCCGTTAACCATCAGGTTTTTCCATGGCAAGGTGTTTTGGTGATAGTGCGCCTTGATAATCGTTCTAAGGCACCACGTGTTGATAATATCTCGTCCGCAAGGCCTTAGGCTCATCGGCATTTTTTTAGCGCACCCCTCTTCGTCTTCTGCCCAGTTGCAGTTGATTTGAGGCGTAACCGAACTTGTTGCCCACGTGTCAAGCACGTCCATCTCAGGCTCAAACTCGTCGTGGCCACACTTAGGGCACTTGTCAATCGGCGCCTTGTGTGAAAGCGGATTGATTGGCAAGTCTTCTTCGCGCGCAAACACTGGCTCGCCGCACTTTTTGCAATACCAAACTGGGAACGGTACGCCAAAATACCTCTGCCTTGAAATAGACCAGTCTTGGTTAAGATTGGTTACCCACGCGTCAAATCGCGCCTTCATACTTGCTGGGTGCCAGTTAAGTTCGTTTCCTCTTTCAAGCCAAATTTGTTTCAGTTCTGGCGTGCTGGTTTTGATAAACCACTGCTTTTTGGCCATAAATTCAATTGGCTCGCCGCAACGCTCGTGCACCTTAACCGCGTGCGTAATCGCGTCTTGCTTGTATAGATACCCTTGGGCTTTAAGGTCTTCAATTATCGCCTTGCGCGCCTCGGTAGATTTAAGCCCCGCGTACTTGCCCGCAATCTCGGTCATACGGCCGCCGTCATCAATCGCTTGTTTTAACGGAAGGTTGTATTCGCGCCACCACTCAACGTCGGTCTGGTCGCCAAACGTACAGCACATTACCGCGCCCGTACCCTTGTCTATGCCAACCTTGCTGTCAGTTAAAACGGTAACCTCGCCCCCAAAAAGCGGAACAAGCACCTTTTTGCCAACCATCGCCGCGTACCTTGCGTCGTCTGGGTTAACAAAAATCGCGCCGCACGCTGGCAAAAACTCAGGGCGCGTTGTAGCAATAGGCAAAACGCCCGACCCATCGGCTAATTTAAAGTTAAGATAGTTAAACACGCTGTCAAGCTCGCTGTCTTCAAGTTCGGCCGTTGCAACGCTGGTGCGACACTTAGTGCACCAAGGCGACGGCTTGTCACTTCGATAGGCAATGCCGCGTTTTGCTAAGTCAATAAAACTTTTTTGGCTTGTTTTTTGGCTGCGCGCGTCGATGGTGTTAAAGCCTAACGACATATCAAAACTCATACCCGCTTTTATCATCGTTTCGCGATAGTTTTGGTTGTATTCGTCTACCAGCGAAAGCGCCATTTTGGTGAACTCTTCGCGAGGCATAGTGTGCGCACGCACGCCCTTTTTCTTTTCAACCAACAACTCGGTTGGAAGGCCGTTATTGTCAAACCCAAGCGGATAAAACACGTTTTTGCCCAGCATACGCTGGTAACGCGCGAACATATCAAACTGGTCAAAGCCCGCGATGTGGCCAATGTGAAGCTCGCCACTTACCGTTGGAGGCGGCGTGTCTATTGAAAACGTCTCTTTTTTTGAGTTTCTATCAAACTTATAAGTGCCGTTTTCTTGCCAAAACTTTTGCCATTTCTCTTCAACGGCCTTAAAATCATACTTTTTATCTAACATAATTTCTCCTTAAAATAGTGAAACAACTAAAAATATAAGCGCTGAACACAGGCAAACAACAAACCCAATCAGCCTCAGCTTCATTGTTTTGCGCGCGCGCTCTTCGGGCGTCCCCTTATGCTCAGGCACCAGCGCCTTTGAAAACACCGCCAAAACGCAACCTATTACCAAAACAACAAGCGCAATAATTCTAAAAATAAATTTTGCCATTCTTTCCCCCGACCCGCGCGTTTATTAAATCACCGCACGCCCGCCCGTAAACAGGCTTACCTCGTGCCGCCATTATCCCTTTTATAATACACCACCACCCACAAAAAATCAAGAGATTTTCGCAACAAAAACGCCGTGCCCACCTTCAAAACTTATTATGGTTTTTCTTTATCTTTTTCGTTTTTTATCCATTCTAACAAAACATTAACGATATAGTCACACTCAGCATCGCTTAAAATATGCGTTTTTTTCAATATGGTGCCACTTGTTTAAGCATTCACGACAACAAGTTGCGGTGGCGTGTTGTGCAATAAAAACAGGATGCCCTTTCATTGGCGTTTGCTTGCCATCATTAAACGTGTTGATATCTTTTAAATGCTTATTAACAAAATCATAAGCGTGCGATTTTATGGTGTCAATACCCTTAACGTTTAAATACTCAAAATCCTTGGGTTTTAAATGAAACGAACTTCTAAATTTTGAATTATTTAATTTATTTAGCATGCTTTTAATATCTTCCATACATAAATGATACCATAAATTTAAAAACACTTAAAGTTTTTAACACAACTATTTGCATCAATTTCTTTTCACTTTTCACTTTTAACTTTTCACTCTTCACTTAAAAAGGCGCAAAAAAATGTGAGGACATCCCCCACCCTTAAAAAGGATACCATAAATTTTAAACCACTTAGAGTTTTTTAACACAACTATTTAAATCAATTTCTTTTCACTTTTCACTTTTAACTTTTCACTCTTCACTTAAAAAGAAATAACAAAAAAGGTGAGGACGTCCCCCACCTTAAAAAGGAAGAACCAATATTAGGAAATTACGCTTGTTTATTTAAATTGCATTAGGCCGCATTAGCCAACAACGACGTCGTCTTCGTGGATAGAGCCCGATTTAAACTTTTCTTTAATCTTGTTTTCAATCTCGTCACAAATCTGCGGGTTATTAGCAAGAAAGTTTTTAGCATTCTCTTTACCTTGGCCAATCTTTTCGCCGTTATACGAGAACCACGCGCCGCTTTTGATAATGATGTCATTTTCAACCGCAAGGTCAACAATGCACCCCTCTTTTGAGATGCCAAGACCATAAACAATGTCAAACTCGGCCGTCTTAAATGGAGGCGCAAGTTTGTTTTTAACAACTTTTACCTTCGTGCGCGACCCAACGTTTTCAGTTCCGTCTTTGATGACCTCGCCCTTTCTTACGTCAAGGCGAATGCTTGAATAGAATTTAAGCGCCTTTCCGCCCGGCGTTGTTTCAGGGTTGCCAAACATAACGCCAACCTTCTCGCGAAGCTGGTTAATAAACACAACGCACGTGTTCGTTTTGCTGGTAATACCCGCAAGTTTTCTAAGCGCTTGGCTCATCAAACGGGCTTGAAGACCAACGTGACTGTCGCCCATTTCGCCGTCAATTTCAGCCTTAGGCGTAAGCGCCGCAACTGAGTCAATAACCACGATGTCAACCGACCCACTTCTTACAAGTGACTCACAAATTTCAAGGCCTTGCTCGCCCGTGTCAGGCTGAGAAACATACAAATTGGTTGTGTCTACCCCAAGGCGCGCGGCATAAACGGGGTCAAGCGCGTGCTCAGCGTCAATAAAGGCCGCCGTCCCGCCCAAACGTTGCGCCTCGGCAATGATGTGAAGCGACACGGTAGTTTTACCGCTTGATTCAGGCCCATAGATTTCAATGATACGCCCGCGAGGCACACCACCAATCCCAAGCGCCAAATCAAGGGTCAAGCACCCCGTTGGGATAACGTCAATCTCTTGATGAGAAACGTCGCCAAGTTTCATAATGCTGCCCTTACCAAACTGCTTTTCAATCTGCGCAATGGCCTGTTCAAGGGCTTTTTCTTTTTCTGACATAAAATCAACCTCTTTCGTTAAATTTTTCCCACTTATTACACGTTCATTATACACTACGCGCACAAAAAACGCAAGCAAATTCGAACATTTGTTTGAAAAATTTTGCTATATTTTTGACTACCCCATTTTGCTTTACACGCAACTTACGCTTAAATATCCGCCTTGTTTTATCGCAACTTACGTTTGACTTTCCGCCTTGTTTTATCGCAACTTACGTATAACTATCGCATTGTTGTAACGCACGTCAAGTTTTTGTTATCCGCGTATAATTATTGATTATCCGTAAGGCTTTGTTTGATAAGAGCGCGCGCGTTCCACGTATAGTTTATGCATGAAATAAGCGTAAGCGCTGCCCCGCCGATTATGCCAACAAGGCCGATAATTCTAATAAACTCTACCTTGCCCGCAAGAACCGTGTTAAGGCCAAGATACAAAAACATAACCATAAGCGCGCAATCTAACACAAACGACTTGATTTTGCCAAAAATGTCAGCCGCGATAACCGTGCCGTATTTGGCCGCAAGCATACGTATGCCCGAAATTAAGATGTCTCTTAAAACCACGATAAGGATGATAACAACGCTAAGCCAGCCCGCGCACACCCCGCGTGAAAGCGCCAAAATAAGCGCGCTGGTTGTTAAAAATTTGTCTGCAATTTGGTCAGCAAAACGGCCAAAATCAGTAACAATGTTATATTTTCGCGCGATTTTTCCGTCAAACAGATCAGTAAGGCACGCGCAAATATAGATTAAAAGCGCCGCAAAAACGTTAATGCCATACGGAATAGGAAGCAAAAACACAAGTATCATAAGCGGCGTGCAAAAAATTCTTGAAAGCGTTAATTTGTTAGGTAAATTCATAGTTTTTCTCCTTTAAGGTCACAGCCCATCACGCGGGTAATTTTAACGGGATACACCCCGCCAACGTCAACAAAATCTTTCGATTTAAAATAGATTAGGTTGTCAATCTCAGGCGCTTGGTACTGGCTGCGGCCAACAAACAACTCGCGGTCATAGTCAATGTCTTCATAAACCACGTCCACGGTTTTGCCAACCACCGCGCGAAGATTAGCCTTTTGCACCTTTTCAGCCTCTTTCATAATGGCAAGAAGGCGCTTGTTTTTGGTCTTTTCGTCAACCTGGTTTGGCATTTTTGCCGCCACCGTGCCCTCTTCTTTTGAATACGCAAAAAAGCCAACTTGGTCAAGTTTGTATTTTTTAACAAAGTCAACAAGTTCAGCAAAATCTTTGTCCGTCTCGCCCGGAAAGCCCACCATAAACGTCGTGCGGATGGCAATGTGTACAGGCAGCGCGCGGATTTTTTCAACCAGCGCAATGGTCTTTTCGTGATTTATGTGCCTGTTCATCATCTTTAAAATGTTGTCGCTTACATGCTGGAACGGAATGTCAAGATACTTGCACACCTTATCGTTTGTTACAACCTCATTCAAAAGTTCATCAGTAACCAGTTCTGGATAGCAATAAAGCAGCCTTATCCACCTAAGGTCCTTAATTTTTGACAGTTTTTTGATTAGGTCAACAAGCGCAGGCTTACCAAACAAGTCCGTGCCATATTTTGTTACGTCTTGCGCAACCAAAATAAGTTCGGTCGCCCCGCCGTTTACAAGCGATTGGGCCTCGCGAACCACCTCGTCAATCGGCTTAGACCTAAACCGTCCGCGAATGAACGGAATGGTGCAAAACGTGCAATAGTTTTCGCAGCCATCCGCGATTTTAAGATAGGCATAATGGTTAGGCGTTGTTATCATTCGGTTTTCAACGCAGGCTATCGTGCTCGCGTCGCCACAGCGCACAATCTGGCCGTCTTTGGCGTAAAGGTCGCCTACAATCTGCGCAATGTTTGGATAGTCATCAAACCCCAAAAAGCAATCAACCGACGGGAACTCCTTTTTAAGCTCGGGCAGATATTTTTGAGGCATACAGCCCGTAACGATTATCTTTTCGCACTTGCCCTTCTTTTTGTATTCAAGCATCTCGTCAATCGTGTCAACCGCCTCTTTTCGCGCCTTAGCGATAAACGCGCACGTGTTGATGATAATAACGTTGGCCTCATTCGGGTCAGACGTAAACCCAAACCCCGCTTGACTTAGATACGTTAGCATCGTTTCGGTGTCTACCCTGTTTTTATCGCACCCTAGTGACACTACGCCGATAAGTTTTTTCGTTATTTGTTTTGTTAATTTGCTATTATTTTCTTTCATTAAATATCACCAAAAATTTGTTTAAATTCGTCCATAGAAATAGTCGGCTCGCGGTTTTTGCTGCCGTCGCCCGCCGTGATATAGCCCCTTACTTCCATCTGGTCAACGATACGCGCCGCGCGGTTAAACCCAACATAAAATCTGCGTTGAACCATACTAATCGACCCCTTGCCACACTCAATAAAATACTTTAAAACCTGTGGCATAAGTTCGTCCATCTGGTCACTGTGGTCAACAGGCTGCGCGCCTGACGAGCCCGACGATTCGGTCTCTTCGTCGTTTGCGCTGTAAATCTCTTTTTCAACCTCTTCGTCGTAACTGCATTCGTTGTTTTCTTTGATATAGTCAATGCACTTTTCAATCTCTTCGTCGCTTATGTATGCGCCCTGTAAGCGTGACGGCGTGTTAGCCTCTTGCGGCGCAAAAAGCATATCGCCCTGACCCAAAAGTTTTTCAGCGCCCGGCTCGTCAAGGATGGTTTTAGAGTCAATAAAACTTGCAAGCGCAAACGCAATTCGGCTTGGAAGGTTGGTTTTAATCGTACCCGTTACAACCTCAACCGACGGCCTTTGCGTTGCCAAAACAAGGTGAATACCGCTGGCACGCCCAAGTTGCGAAATTCGCCTGATACGCTCTTCAACCTCGCGCTTAGCCACGCCCATAAGTTCGGCAAGTTCGTCAACCACGATAACGATATACGGAAGTTTCTTTTGCTCGCCCTTTTTAACAGCATCACACTGGTTAAACACTTCAAGTTTTTGGCACTTATATTCCTCTAAAAGCCTGTAACGTCTTTCCATCTCTTTAACCGCCCAGGTCAAAGAATTTACGGCCTTTTCAGCGTCACTTACAACGTCTTTAAGCATCATATGAGGCATACCCTTATATCTCGAAAATTCAACGCGCTTAGGGTCAATCATAATAAACCTAAGTTGCTCGGGGCTCATCTTAAACATAAGGCTCATAATTAGGCTGTGCAAGAACACCGATTTACCTGAACCCGTTGACCCCGCAACCAAAAGGTGCACCATCTTAGCAAGGCTTTTAACAACAACCTCGCCGGTAATAGACTTACCAATCGCAACTGGCAACACCATCGACGTTGACTGAAACTCTTTGCTTTCAACCAACTCTCTAAAACTAACCATACTGCGTGGCTCGTTTGGCGTTTCGATACCAACCGCGTTTTTGCCCGGAATTGGCGCCTCAATTCGCACGCCAGACTTGCTTCTTAACGCCATCGCAAGGTCGCTGTCAAAGTTAAGTATCCTTTTAACTGGGATGCCCGATGGCATACTAAGTTCGTACCTAGTTACCGTTGGGCCTCTTACCACGTCAACAACCTTAGCTGGGATTCTAAACGTTTCAAGTTTTTCTTCGATAATACGCTTGTTTTCTTCATAGTTTTTCGCGTATTTTGACGGGTCATCTTTGCTTTCTTTAAGCAGCGTTACAGGCGGCGGATTATATTTGATATCCTTAGTTTGCGCCTTAACAAGGCTTGATGGCTTCGCCGTTTGGCCAATCTCGGTTTGCTCTACGCGCGGATGACGGCTGTTAAATGAGTTGCCCTCAGCATCAACATTTACATTACGGTTACGCCCAAACCCGCTTTCACTTGCGTCAACATTTACGTTGCGATTGCGCCCAAAACTGCTCTCATTGCGCGTAAGGTCGGTGTTAAAGTTAACGTCGCCGTTATCGTTAAACAGCGGCTCATACGTATTGCGGCCAAAAAGGTTGGTTGACGCGCTGTCATCGTCAATATCAAGGCTTGAAACGCTTGCATTGCGGTCTCGCCTGCGCGAAAATACGTCTTCGTCGTTATGTCCAAGCCCCAAAATGTCCATCGCCTGGTTTTTATCAATATCGCCCGATGGCGCACTGTCTTTTCGGTCACCAAACAGACGCTCGGCGGCGGATAAATTCTCTTCTGGCATCTCGGGGTACTCTGGCTCGGCGCTTGACGTAATGTTGCTTACCGGGTTGGCTTCAAGCCACGCCCTGCGCTCTTCATTTGTTGAATTAAACACGTTAGGCGCCTGTGGACGCTCGCCAAACAAGATATCTCGCGCTGACTTTTTCTGCGGCTCGTCTTGCTTTTGCTCTGCCCTTTCGCCAAACAAAATGTTGCGCGCACGCTCTTCTTCAAGGTCAACCGATGGTGCCTCAGGTGTTTGATTATCTTGGTCATCTTCATCAATGCTAGGCTCGTATCGCGTTGCACAAAAATCATCGGCAGGCGCAACAAGTTCGTCCTCGCCCTCGTCAAAATTAAGGTCAGGCGAAGGTGCTGGCTTGCTGATAAGCTTCTCTTCATTTTTGTGATAAATGCAATAGTCAATCGTCAGGCCAATAAGCACGCAAAGCGCGACGCTTATAAACACGCACGCCCCAACGCCGCCTAACAAAAGCGCGATTACGTCACAAACAAGGCCGCCGATAACGCCCGCCACGGTTATGCCACCGCTGCGCGTCCAGCACGCTTTAAGATAGTCACCAAAAGACAAATTGTTTAAAAGTTTAACTGAAAAAATCGCGTGCAAAAGCACGATAGTAACCATAATAGACGCAACAATAAGCGTTGATTTTTTAGACTGCCCCTTAAATTCAAGCCCCATCAAAAGCGCAACGCCCGCAAGCGTCAAACTAAGCGCAACGGGATAGGCGCAAAGGCCAAACAGCCCCAAAAAGAATTTGCCTACAACAAAACTAGGCACACACGCGCTCACCAAAACAAACAGCCCGCAAATTAAAAGTATCGCGCCCGCTATTTTCTTGCCGTCCGGCGCCGAAGCCCGCGCCATCTTTCTGTCTTTATACTTGCCCAAAATCAATCTCCTAATGTAATTTTTAATTTTAAAGCCCCACCTACTGTCATTGCAAGGAGGCAATGCCGACGTGGCAATCCCCTTGTTAAAGTTTAAAGTTTAAAGTTGAAAGTTGAAAGTTGAAATGCGGCCGAAAGATTATATGTTATTGCCCATATATTCAACAGGCTCCGCCCCCTTGGGGGAGAATTGCTTTACAAGCGTTAAGCGTAGTAAAGCGGAGGGGGTATAAAAAATCTATTAAATATACTTATTAACTTAAAATAACATCCTTTAAAAACGCCATTTCGATTGGCTTGCCCAGATACGCCACGCTTATTTTATTAAGGTCAAAAACCTCAACAAGCGCGTCAAAAGCATAGTCAAACGTGATGCCCGCCAAAACCTCAAACTTGTCATTAAGGTCAAATTCGGTTTTAGCAATCGTCAGTTCGTTTGCTGAAAGTTTCGCCAGTTCGTCACTTTTTTCGGCGTTTAAAACAAAGTTGGTTATAAACGAATTTTTCTCCGCCTTAAAATCTTCTACTGACAAATCGCGCCTTTTTATAATATTTTTGGCGGCCACCAAAACCTTTTGCGTAAAGGCCTCCGCGTTCTCGTCGTCAACGATAAGCGTCAAACAAAACTTGCCATTGTTGGCGTAGGTAACATTGTCAATCTTAACGCTTTTAAAATACATTTCGTTCGCAACGCGCTCTTTTATCGCCGTTTCAAGCACCCGCGCCATAATGCTAAGCGCGTACTTTTTGTTGTTTTTAAACGACACTGACGGAAACGCGATTTCAATGCGGCTTTGGTTAAACGGACGGTTTTTGATGTTAACAAACCCCTCAAACCCCGTCACGGCCGAAACGAATTTAATCTGCCTGAATGGCAAGTCCTTAGTGCGCGCATAAAACGACTTTTCAATAAGGCTTTCGGCCTTTTCTTCGTCAACCGCCCCGCCGATAGATATAACGATGTTTTTTGGCGACAGATATTTTTCATACTGCGCCAAAACCACCTCGCGGTCTATCCTTTCAATCGAGCGCGTGTTGCCAAGGCGCGAATTTATCAGCCCCGTACGCGCAAACAACGCTTGGTTACTAAGCGCGCTAAGCCCCGCCTGCGGATTCATTTTTGCAAGTTCAATCTCGGCCTGAATTTGGCTTTTTATCGCGGCTAGATAGTTTTCGTCAAAAGTGCTGTTAAAAACGATGTCATAAATAAACTCAATCGCCTTTTCAACCTTGGTTTTAAGGCAACTTAATGTCAGTTGAAGATATTCCGTCTCCGCGCGGGCAGACAAAATAAACCCCTGCGACTTGGCATACGAATTAAGCGCCGCCACCGACGGATAAGTTTTTGTTCCACACGTCAAAAGGCGCGCGATGACCTCACACGTCCCGTTAAGCAGCTGCGTTTCGCCTTGAAACCCGCCCGTAAAATTGATAACAATCGTGCAGGTGTTAAGTTCGGGCATTTCGCTTACACTAAGCCTTAACCCATTAGGATAGGTAATCATATTTCCCCCAAAAGATGTTTTTCCAAATAAATTATACCACAAAAAAAACCATTATTAAAAATGGTTTTCTACTCTTTTTCAATTTTTTCACTATTTTTTTATCAGTTTTGCCCAATCGTTGCGGTTACGGTGTTGGCAACGAACCCACGCGAGGCCATAAATCTTAAAATGTCAGGCAGCGCCTTGGCCGTTTCGCTGGTTGGGTGCATAAGTATCAAATCCCCGCCCGCCATATCTTTTATCGCGCGGCTGTAAATAAGGGTGGCGTCTTTATCGCGCCAATCGATGGTGTCGCGCGTCCACATAATGGTTTTATACCCAAGTTCGGCCGCCACCCTAACCGTCTGTTTGTTATAACTTCCGCCCGGCGGCGCAAAAAGGTTCATATCGATTTTGCAGTTGTTTTTTATCACCTCGTGCGTGCGATAGATTTCGTCACGGTTACTGGCTGCGTCAAGTTTTTCGTGCTCTTTGTGGTAATACCCGTGGTTAGCAAGTTCGTGCCCCGCGCTTACAATCTTTTCAAGATAGTCAGTATGCGTGTTTGCCCAACTTCCGCCAACAAAAAACGTGCATTTCGCGCCAAACTGATTAAGCGTATCAAGCATACCGTCAAGATACTCAGTGCCCCAATAAACGTTAATCATAAGCGCCACGTTTTTGCTTTGCTTGTCGCCCGAATAATAGGCGCCGTTAATCACCGTGCCATTTGCATAAACGGTGTCCGTCTTGTTGCTAAGCGTCACCCCCGCAACCATACAAAACCCCGCAATGATAATCAATATAATATTAGTAATAATCGTAAGACGTTTTTTGGCCATACCCCACCTCTTACATCATTATATGACCAACTCAAACCAAAAATGCGGGCATTATTATCGCAATTTAGAGGGCAAACCAAGTTACACAATCAGCAAATCTTTCAGGTTACGCATTTTTGGAAGTGAAGAGTTAAAAGTGAAAAGTGAAAAGAAATTGCTGCTTTATACAATTGTCATCGTGAGGCAACTTTATCATAATTGTCATTGCGAGGAGGCTTAACGACGCGGTAATCTCAACCGCTTCAAATCACGCGTAAATAATCTTGGCAATAATTAGTTATCATCACAAAAAAAGATACTTTAAGTTAATCGATATAATCAACCTAAAATATCCTTTTTAATGGCAATAATCCATAGCAAATGCTGCTGGTTATTTCTCTCTTTCAACCATAGCATCCAAAAAATGGTCAGCGCTGTCAGGCTCTCTAAGCGCGTTTATGCGTTTAATGTACTCGTGCCTGTCGATGGCCATCAAAAGCATCGATTTGATGTTTTCCATATTCGCGCACGCCTTAACAAACGCCATCGTTTTTGGCAGGTTTTGGTAAAGCGCCTCAACGCACTTGTTTTCGCTTGCGTACCTGGTGTTGCCCTTAGCAATCTCTAAAAGTTCAAAATAGTTATACAAAGGCTCAATGTCGTCGCTAGAAATGACCTCATAGCCCGTGGTCAGCCCGTCTTCGTCTTCAAGCGCCGCAATCTCTTCTTCGCTTAATGGTTCAAGCCCCTCAATGTCCGCCAAATCGGCTGGCCTAAACCCAAGCGTGTCAAGCGGGTCGTCAGTAGTGCGCCCCTCTTCGTAATCTTCAAATTCACCTTCTGGGTCAATGGCGTCTTCTTCGTCATACTCTTCATCAGTGTCAAGGTCGCCATAGGCCGCCTCTATGCCGTCAACAAACTCTTGCGTTTCATCGTCAAGTTCGCCGTCAAGTTTGCTGCAATCAAACGTCCCGATTATCACGTTGTTGGTGGTAACGGCCTCGTCAAGCGCACTTTCAAAACGCTCAACGCTAAGCGCTGCGTACTCGCTCATCACGCTTGAAAGAGTGGCCGACTGCACCACCCCGCGCGTTTCAATGCTAAATAAATATGGCAAGTTGTATTTAACAAAGTTGTCTTGCCCATATACCTCAACTGGTGGCAAAAAGCCCATATCCGCAAAAACTTCCAGCGCGTTTAAAAGCGTTTCGTCTTTCTCTGCGCCGTGGCCAAGCGCTTCAACACAGTTATAGATAAAGTTTTCAACCGCGTCAATCGTGGCGTAGCGGATATTTTCGCTTAAAATCTCTTCGGGGGTATAGCCCATTTGGTTCGCGTACTCCGTGTCGTACTCATAGTCATCAAGGCCAAACGCAAACCCGCCGTGCTTTATGATGTACCCCGCGATTTTGGCGTGCTTGTCTACATATGGGTTAGCAAGCGGGTCAAGTTCCAAAACCGTTTGCACCGAAGTCTGCCTGCTTTTAAACGGAATTGCGTTCAGCGCCGCGTCACAGTCCTCAACCAAAAACTTAACAAAATCCATATCCGCGTGCAGTATCGCCATATCCAAAAGCCTAAACCCGCTTTCGTTGCAGACCGCCGCCAAAAATTCTTTTGGATACCCTTTAACCAAACTGCCATTGCCCGTTTTTATGCAGTTTTGTGCAAAATTAAACAGCTTGTCCGTCTTTAAATTGCCCGCAATAACCGCCTTGTTACGCATCAAAATCGAGCAGTGCGTCTGCTCACTGTTTATCGCCTTAAACCCAGCATTGCCATCACTTGTGAAAACCTTTATCATCCTCTACCTGCCCCGTACGCCCTTTCGGCCGCCTTTCATTACCCAAATTATACACTGCCCCGCCCCCTCCCGTCAATACCCATTTTAAAATTAGCCCCCGCCACCCCAAAAAAATCTCTAACCCTCCGTCAACCTAACCTCCACCACCTAGCGAACTCAAACGAACTTAGCCCATTCACCCCTACCAAACACTCAAACAACCCTAAAAAACCTCGCCATTACCAAGCCAAAATAAACTTAGCCCCTTTCGCCCAACAAAAAAGCCGAGGCAAATTGCTATCAGCCTCAGCAGTTTTTTCTTCATTTTTCTTTCACGTCTAAATCGCGCTCTATTTCTTCTTTTTTAATGGTGCCATTTTTTATCGTAAGTGTGGCGTTGCAGACGTTTTTCGTAAGCGTCCTGTCATGGCTTACAAGCAGCAAGCACCCGTTATAGTCTTTAAGTATCTTTTCAAGGAATATTTTGTT
Organism: Acutalibacteraceae bacterium; assembly: GCA_963602035.1. Classification (GTDB taxonomy): domain Bacteria; phylum Bacillota; class Clostridia; order Christensenellales; family UBA1242; genus UMGS2070. Next base: position 33,702 of record CAVCHC010000002.1, read on the forward strand.
GTTTAGGTCAAGATGGTTGGTCGGCTCGTCCATAATTAAAAAGTTATAGTCGCTTAAAACGATTTCGCACATCTTTATTCTCATCCGCTCGCCAAGCGAAAGCGTGCTTATTTTGCGGTCAAACACCTGCCGCGTCATATTCATATTGATAAGATTTGAAAGGAACAGGGTTTTATATTCTTTCGTGCCCTGACTTGCCTTCTCGATGACCGTCAGCCCCTCGTCAAGGTCAAACACGTCCTGACTAAGATAAGCAATTTTAACAGCGGGCGAGATTGACACATCCCCCGCGTCTTGTTTTTCTTGCCCTAAAAGAATTTTTATAAGCGTTGTTTTGCCCGAGCCATTGTCGCCACTAAGCGCAATTTTGTCGCCCGCATTAATAGTAAACGACACGCCATCAAAAAGTTTTTTGCCACCAAAAGACTTGCTTAAATTGTCAACCTTAACAAGCACTTTCCCGCGAAACGGGTTGGCATTAAGGCGATAATGAACCTCGCCCTCAACATACGGCCTGTCAATAAAATCGTCTTTTAAATGTTCAAGTCTTGACACCTTGGCCTTAGCCTGTGACGCCAATTTTGTTGCGCTGACCTGGGCTTTGGTTTCAGCCCCCTTTATGCGGCTGTCACTCATCATACCACCCTGTCGTCGCGCATTTGCCTCGCCCTTGTTTGCCCAGCCCGCAAGCGCACCAATCTGCTTGTTTATCTTTTTTTCAAGCGCAAGTTGGCTTTCATACTTATTCATTTTGCCTTGCAACTCTTGCTGCTTTTGAAAGTAATAAGAGTTATAGTCGCCGTAATATTCTTGCACTTGTCCGTTTTCAAGTTCGATAATTCGGCTTACCGTTTCGTTTAAAAAATACCTATCGTGAGACACGGTTATAACGGTGCCATCAAAAGAATTTATCGTATCAATCAGCCAATTTACGCCCGAAATGTCCATATGGTTTGTTGGCTCGTCAAGCAAAAGAATTTGAGGCTTTTGGCATAAAATCCCCGCAAGCATCAGTTTTGTTTTCTCGCCGCCCGACAGCGTTTTAAGCCTCTCGGCCGTAAATTCAAGATTTGAGTCAATGTGAAGTTTGCTTTTTATTTCTAAAAACTCGCGAATAAATTCGGGGTCGTTTGCAAGCGCCAAAAAGTCAGCCTCACTGTATTGCGTAACCTGCTTTAAAAAGCCAATCTTGCCATCAACCTGAACGCCACCCGCGTCTTGACTTTCTTCACCCGCAATTATCTTTAAAAGCGTAGACTTCCCTGTGCCATTAGCGCCAACAATGCCAACCCGCTCGCCGTCATAGATAGCCGTGCTAAACCCATCAAACAGCGCCTTGTCACCAAATTGCTTACTTAGTCCTGAAAGCGTAACCATACCCTCACCCTCTTAACAAAAGTTCACGTTTAAATTTAAAGGCACCAATTTTGGAAAAGGTTGTTGTGCCCCCTGCCAAAATTTGTGCCTTGGTAATTAATTTTGTTTATTAAAGTTTTTTGATAAGTTTAAGGTCAACGCGGCCTTTTTCGTCGATTTTGATAACCTCAACCTCAACGCGGTCGCCAATTGAAACAACGTCCTCAACCTTTTCAACGCGCTTGTCGCTAAGTTTTGAGATATGAATCATACCGTCAACGTTAGCGGTAAGTTCAACGAACGCGCCAAACTGCATAATGCGCACAACCGTGCCCGTATAGCGCTCGCCAACTTGTGGCTCAAAAAGGATAGAATCGATGATTTCTTTCGCCTTAGCGCACGCAGCCTCGTCGCTTGACGCAATCATAACCTTGCCTTCGTCAGTGATGTCAATCTTAACGCCGGTTTCATCAATAATCTTATTGATAGTTTTTCCGCCCGAACCGATAACCTCGCCGATGCGCTCTGGGTCAATGTTAAATGACACAATCTTTGGCGCGTACTTGCTCATCTGCTCGCGAGGTGCCTTTATAACTGAAAGCATTTTGCCCATAATCTCCATTCTGCCTTCGCGCGCCTGTTCAAGCGCCGTGGTTAGGATATTTTTGTCAATACCCTTAATTTTTATATCCATTTGGATGGCCGTGATGCCGTTTTTCGTGCCCGCAACTTTAAAGTCCATATCGCCCAAAAAGTCTTCAAGGCCTTGAATATCGCTTAAAACGACCACCTTTTTGCTGGCTTCGTCTTTAATAAGCCCCATCGCGATGCCCGCAACTGGCTCTTTAATAGGCACGCCCGCATCCATAAGTGAAAGCGTTGACGCACAAACACTTGCCATCGATGATGACCCGTTAGAAGACAACACTTCGCTTACAAGCCTTAATGCGTAAGGGAACTCGTCTTCGCTTGGAATAACTGGTTCAAGCGCACGTTCAGCAAGCGCACCGTGACCAATTTCACGTCTGCCAGGTGCTTTTAAAGGCCTTGCCTCGCCCGTTGCGTATGGTGGCATATTATATTGATGGATATAGCGCTTGTATTCAACGTCGTCAAGACCGTCAAGTTTTTGCGCATCGCCAATCGTGCCAAGCGTTAAAGCGTTCATAACCTGCGTTTGCCCACGCGTAAACACGCCGCTTCCGTGAACGCGAGGAAGAACCCCAACCTCACACCAGATAGGGCGAATTTCTTTCGTGGTACGGCCGTCTGGGCGCACGCCGTCGTTAATGATGCTTGCGCGCACCTTTTCTTTTTTCATCTTGTAAAGCGCGTCTTTAATCTCTTGCTCGCGCCCTTCAAACTCTTGCGCAAAATGCTCTAAGCACTTGCTTTCAACCTCGTCAACCTTCTCGGTTCTAACAAGGCGGTTGGTGGTTACGCCCAAAGCCTCGTCAAGCATATCACTTGCGTAGGCGCGAACGGCCGCGTCAACATCTTCGCCAACCTTGTAATAATCTATAACCTTTTTAGGCTTGCCACAGTCAGCCGCGATGCCTTCAATAAAGGCAACAATGCGCTTAATTTCTTCGTGCGCAAACATAATGCCATCAAGCATCTCTTTCTCGCTTACCTCTTTGGCGCCGGCCTCAACCATCATAATGGCGTCTTTGGTACCTGAAACGGTAAGGTGCATCGAAGACTTTTCAAACTCCGCCACCGTTGGGTTGATGATGTATTTGCCATCAACCAAGCCAACCATAACCGAGCCCGTTGGCCCCATAAATGGAATGTCACTTACGCTTAACGCAACGCTTGAACCAATCATCGCGCAAACTTCTGGCGCATTGTCAGGGTCAACACTAAGCGCCGTTGCAACAACCGCAACATCGTTATAAAACCCCTTAGGAAAAAGCGGACGAATAGGCCTGTCAATCAAGCGGCTTGTTAAAATGCCCTTGTCACTAGCGCGCCCCTCGCGTTTTTTGTATCCACCAGGGAACTTGCCAACCGAATACATCTTCTCTTCAAAGTCAACGCCCAGCGGGAAAAAGTCCATCCCGTCACGAGGCTTGTCACTCATCGTAACGTTAACCATAACCATCGTTTCACCGTATTTAACGATACAAGACCCGTTAGCCAGCCCAGCATATTTGCCAATGCGAACTTCAAGGTCACGCCCGCCAACAACAAGCGAATATCTTTTCTCTTCCATATTTATCTCCTACAAAATTAAATTTCGTTTCACAATACCTTTAATTCTGTTTCACAATACAATTTTTGCAAATTAACTGAAATTTTTTAAAAAAACGGGCGATAAGAATAAGGATTCCATCGCCCTTGCGTTTACTTTCTGATTCCAAGTTTTGCAATAAGTTCACGGTAGCCTTCAAGGTTAGTCTTTTTAAGATAAGCCAAAAGTCTTTTTCTTGTACCAACTAGTTGAAGAAGCCCACGACGTGAATGTAAGTCTTGCTTGTTTGCCTTTAAGTGCTCAGTTAAATGATTAATTCTTTCAGTTAAAAGCGCAATTTGAACCTCAGGAGACCCAGTGTCACCCTCAGTGCGGCCGAAATCAGCAATGATTTGTTGCTTTCTTTCCTTTGTCATTTCCTTCTCTCCTTACATTACTCGCCATACACCCAAGCAGAGCGTTGAAGGACGCGCAAAACCTAGGCATAGGTTAAATTAACTATACCACACCGCCCCGCCCCCTGTCAAGCACTTTCTCAATCTTTCTAAAACCTTGATGGTTAAATTTAAAGTTTAAAGTTGAAAGTTTAAATATGGCCGAGAATTGTTGTTGTCATTATGATGAGCGTTAGCAACGTGGTAATGACAACTGCATTCACCATCCGCTTCTTTTCACTCATCACTCTTCACTTCTCTGCTATCGCCCACTCTGCCTAAAATGGCTTAGCGTGTTTAGCATAACTTGTTTGTCAAGCCTATACAAACTGGTTTTCTCGCGTTTTTCAATAACAACGCCGCCTAGGTGCATAAAGGTGTTTCTTGACCTTTCATTTTTATTGTTGATATTAAAATACACGGCGTCGTACCTCTCAAAGTCTTTTTCAGCCGCCAAAAATTGCAGAGTTTTAAGTAAAACGCGCGTCCCTTTCACGTTTTCAGCCAACTGAATTTCAGCAAGATACAAAAGCCCGTCTTTACCCTCACACAACTCCGCGAACCCGCAAATTGCCCCATCCTGATAAATCAAATACAAAAAATAGTCATCCCTCTTGGCAAGAGCCTGCATATTCTCTTTCCACATTTTAAGTTCATCGCTTGTTGCATTAACCCCAAGTATCACCATATTTTTAGCAATAATTTCAGCCATAGCGGCAAGTTCAAAGTCTTTAAAAAACGTTTTCTTTTGAACGCAAAAGCCCTCTGCCCTTCCTCTTTCGCGCGCCGCCCCCGCCTTTGTCAATCTACCTTTCATACTCCAATTATACCACGCTCCCACTTCATTTACAAGCAAAATACCATCTTGCCTAGTTATAGTTCGGCTGCTTTGAAATAACAATAGGCGCGGCGGGCGCATAGAATGCAATGTATATTAAAAAAGGAGGAAAACGAATTGAAAAAATTTTTTACTATACTTGTTGCGCTGTGTTTGGGGCTTAGTTTGACGCTTGGGCTGGTAGGCTGCAAAAACAAAAAAGACACCATCCGCCTAAACGAGGTAACTCATAGCGTATTCTATGCGCCGCTTTACGTTGCCATCAACAAGGGCTTTATGGAAGAAGAAAACATCAAGATAGAGCTTAACAGTGGCCAAGGCAGCGACGTATCTATGGCCGCCCTGCTTTCGGGCAACGCCGATGTTGCGCTTTTGGGGCCAGAGACGGTGGTTTACGTTCACGCAAACGGTTCAACTAACCACCCAATGGTGTTTGGTCAGCTGACCAAGCGTGACGGCTCATTTTTGGTTTCGCGCACGAAATACACTGATTTTAACTGGCAGCGCGACCTTGCGGGCAAAACGGTTATCGCCGGGCGCCGCGGGGGTATGCCAGCGATGACGTTTGAATACGTCTGCAACCGTAACGGCCTGATTAACGGCAGCAATATTACGCTTGATCTTGACACGTCGTTTGGCGCGATGGTGCCAACCTTCCAGGGCGGAAAGGGCGATTTCTGCACAATGTTTGAGCCAACCGCCACCGAGTTTTGTAACAGTGGTCTTGGGTATATGGTTGGGTCAGTTGGCGAGTTTTCGGGCGAAATCCCTTACACCTGCTTTATGGCCGCGCCTAAGTTTATGAAAGACCATCCAGACAAAATTCGCGGATTTTTAAGGGCTATCACGCGCGCGTACAACTTTATTATGACTAACGACAGCAACACGGTTGCCGAGGCGCTTTTGCCATCCTTTGACGGGTCAACCAAGGCGTCGCTTGCTATCGCGGTTGACAGTTATAAGCGCATCGACGCGTGGATGGCAACCCCAGCAATGACCGAGGCGTCTTACAACCGCCTTATCGACGTACTTTATAACTCGGGCACGCTTGATAAGTCAAAAACCGTTAAATTCGGCGACGTTATTGACAACAGTTTTGCGCTTTCGCTTTAAAACTAAATTTACAGGAGGATAAAATGAAAACACTGCTTACTTTGAAAGATATAAGCCTAATTTACCACACAAAACAAAGCGAAACATTGGCCCTAGATGACTGCTCTTTTGAAGTGGGTGAAGGTGAATTTATAAGTCTTGTTGGGCCAAGTGGCTGCGGAAAGACCACCATTTTAAGCCTTATTGCGGGGCTTATTAAGCCAACAAGCGGCCAGATTGTGCTTGCGGGCGAGGTCGTTACGAAACAAAACCCCAACACGGGCTATATGTTTCAGCGCGACAACCTTTTTGAGTGGCTAAGCATCAAAAAAAACGTGACCTTAGGCCAAGAAATTCAGCATAAGGCCACAAAAATCAACCAAGAAAAGGCGCTTGCCATCACCGCGCGATACGGTCTTGGCGACTTTTCGGGGCACCACCCGCGGCACCTGTCTGGCGGGATGCGTCAGCGCGTTGCCCTTATCCGCACGCTTGCAACCGAGCCAAAGCTTTTGCTGCTTGACGAGCCGTTTTCAGCGCTTGACTATCAAACACGGCTTTTGGTTCAAGACAACGTGCACGAGATAATTAAAAAAGAAAAAAAGACGGCCATACTTGTTACTCATGACATAAGCGAGGCCGTTGCGATGAGTGACCGCGTTATCATCTTAACCAAGCGCCCCGCGCACGTCAAAAAAGAACTGCGCCTTGAATTTTCGCCCAATTTGACGCCGTTTGAGCGACGCAGCGACCCGCGGTTTCACGAGTATTTCAATGAGATTTGGGAGGAACTTGTATGAAAAAAACATATTCTCCTGAACACAAAAAATACCTAACCCGCTTGCGCCTTGGCGTTTTTGGGGTGCACGCGTCACGCATACTTTTGCTTATCGCGCTGTTTGGGCTTTGGGAACTTGTTGCAAACACGGGGCTTGTTGACCCGTTTATAACAAGTTCGCCCTCTCGCATTGTGCGCGCGCTTGGCGAACTGATAACCCAAGGCAACCTGTTTTACCACACGTGGGTGACGGTTTATGAAACGCTTTTGGCGTTTGCTATCAGCACGATTTTGGGATTTGTTATCGCCGTTGTGCTTTATATGCTGCCGCCGGTAAGACGCGTGCTTGAACCATACCTTGTGGTGTTAAACTCGCTGCCTAAGGTGGCGCTTGGGCCGCTTATCATCGTTTGGGTCGGCGCGGGCGTTAAGGCGATTGTTACCATGGGCATACTTATCTGTATCGTTGTTACAACAATAAGCATCCTAAACGGCCTTATAAGCGTTGACGAAGAAAAAATAAAACTGCTTAAAACGCTTGGGGCTAACAAAATGCAGATACTTTTTAAACTGATTTTACCAGCAAATATTCCAAACATTATCGCAGTTTTAAAAATCAACGTTGGGCTTGCGTGGGTTGGCGTTATTATGGGCGAATACCTTAATTCAAGCGCCGGGCTTGGGTACCTTATCGTCTATGGCGGGCAGATTTTTAAACTTGACCTTGTTATGGCCGCCATCGTTGTACTTTGCGTTTGCGCCAGCCTGATGTACTTTCTTATCGCCGCCCTTGAACACTTTATTAACAAAAAATTCGGCAACTAACAAAACCGCGGCGCGGTAAGTGAAGAGTTAAGAGTGAAAAGTGAAAAGTTAAAAGAAGCGGATGAGATTACCACGTCGGCCTATGGCCTCCTCGTAATGACATTTACAGTTGTCATTGCGAGGACGACCCTTTTACACGCGTCAGCGTGCTCATCAAGAATTTTTATCAAAAATTCGCAGATGAAGAGGAGCAATCAAGCGATAACCAAGCCCACACTTACGTTAGTAAGGCTGGGCGTAAAATGAGCTTGCATTGCGACGAGGTGGCAATCCCAGCCGCATTTAAACTTTAAACTTTCAACTTTCAACTTTAATTTCAAGCCGCATTTAAACTTTAAACTTTCAACTTTAAACTTTACTTTATACGCATTTTCCGCCAACGACGTTGTTAAGCGCGTAAAGGTTTTTATCAAACTTGTGTTTCGCGCTTAGTGCGTCGGCGATTGAAACGGCGATGATTTCGTCTTTGACGATACCAACTGCCCCGCTAAGATTTTTCTTTAACAGCTCAACAGCCTTTGATGCAAAACGAAGCGCCAAAATTCTGTCAACTGCTGACGGACTGCCGCCGCGCTGAATGTGGCCAACCACAAGCGGACGCGACCCTATCCCAAGTTTAAGGTTGACGTACGCGCTTAGGTCATTTGCGTCAAAGGTTTTTTCGTTTACGATAACAAGGCACGAATTTTTGCCAAGTTCTTTGCATTTTTTAAGGGCGGCGCACACGTCATCCTTGCTGACCTTAATTTCAGGCACCAACACGATTTCAGCCCCAACCGCCGCGCCAACGAACAGCGCTATGTCGCCACATTCGGCGCCCATAACCTCAATTATCGACGGACGCTCGTGGCTCATCGCCGTATCGCGAATGTTGTTAATAAGGCCAGTGATGGTGTTAACCGCCGTGTCAAACCCAAGCGTAAGGTCGGTGTAAAACAGATCGTTGTCAATCGTCCCGGGGATGCAAGCCACCTTAACGCCCAGCTTAGACAACGCCAGCGCGCCCGCAAAAGACCCGTTTCCGCCGATAACAACCAAGCCGTCAACGCCGTGACGCGCAAGGTTTTCAACCGCCTTTTTTTGTGCGGCTTTTTCTTTAAATTCTGGGCAGCGTGAGGTAAACAACACCGTCCCGCCCGTCTGCAAAATATTGCCAACGCCCGCGCGCGTTATGTTGATAAATTCGTCTTCAATAAGGCCGCGATACCCCCTTAAAACGCCAACAACCTCAATGCCCTTGTCAAGCGCAATCTTGGTTACCGCGCGAATGCACGCGTTCATCCCTGGCGCGTCGCCACCGCTTGTTAAAATCGCTATTCTTTTCATTTTGCCTCTCCTTTTTGGGTTTGTTCCCGCTTTGTGAACTTTTTAGGTTTAGTGCTTACATCTAACTTTTTTGTTCCCATTATTTACAACTAAAAAACCAGTTTCCTTAAAGTTCATACCAAACCTTCATTTATTAATTTTACTTACTTTTGTTTTGCTTCGTCTGTGCTTTCGGCCATTTTTAAGCGTGCCTCGTCAAGCGCACTCTTTTGGTTTTTCTCTGTCTTTGCGGCCGTTTTAGCGCGCTTTCTTATGCCCGCTAGTTTCTCTTCGGGCTTTTTAAACGCTGCAAGTATGCCCAAATCAGACCTATTAGTGTCTAAAATCGGGTTAACCCTGTCGCCCGTTTCTTGCGCACGCCAAACGGCAGAACGTTTGTCTTCCTCTCGTTGCGCGGCCTTATAAAATTGAAGATAGGTATCCCTTTCAATCGCCTCTTTAAGGTTAGACGGACGCGTTGGGCTAAGTTCATACTTTTCGTCTTTATAGCCAAACCGTTTTGCAACCAACTCCATAATCTTCTTCATTTTTCGGCCGGTGGGGTCGCTAGCGCTAACCGCCTTTTTATAGTCATCGCTGTATTTGCTCATCCCGCAAAAGTCCAAAAGCTCTTGCATATACACGCGCGAGGCAATCACGCCCGCCGCATCGGCATCGATTTCAAAAACAAACTCGTTGTGGCCGCCACCCGCGTCATAATAGTCCGCAACGCGCACGTCTTTTCGCGCCTCATTTTCAAGTTTTGAAAGCGCAGCCGCCTCATTCGGCCTCTTTTTAAGATTGTTTTCAGCCTCGGCCTGAGCAAGGTGCTCTACCTCGTGGCCGATGATGGTAAACAGCCCGCTTATCGAGCGCGCACGGTCATAAAAGTCCGCGCCAGACAAACTAAGCCGTTGCGCATCTTGATACAGCCCCCGCTCTTGGCTTAAAATAAAAACTATCTCTTGCCCGCGTTTAAAGTTGGCAAAAAACGCAAAAGTCTTTGCTTCAAGTTCATCTTCGGCCACCTTAAAGCCCGTTTGTATCGGCTTGCACCCACGCTCGGTTGCAATCACTCGGGTAAGCGCCGCACTTATTGCGATAACGGTTTCAAGGTTGTTTTCAGGTGGCAGACCCTCTTCTAAAATCTGTTTAAGCTGGCTAAACACCTTGCGCTTAACGCCCAAAAGCACGCGTTTATCAGTCAAATCAAGGTCGTTAATGTTATCAACAACCTCCTCTGTGTCGGCAATAACGCCGCTTGCATAATTGTCAAAAAGTACTTTTTTCATCTCTTTCCTATTTCGTTATAAGTTTAACATTTTCTTCGCCAAGCGCCGATTTAAGTTCGCTTAAAAGCGCCTCGCTTGGGTCAACGGTAACGCCGTTGTTATAAAGTTTTCTGTCCCACTGAACAAAGGTAGCAACTCCCCCGCCCGAACTTAAAAGCAACTGCATAATCTTAGCGTGCGTTGCTGGGTCAAAAATATTATATTGAAGATAAAGCGTCTGCTTTGGCTTTTTGGCCTCTTCTTCTTGTTTAGGCGCCGCAGCCTGAACCTTTGGCTGTTCGTTATTCCAAAATTCAATACGCTCAGCAACAACGCTTGGCTTTTCACCCGTACGGATGCTTATGCGGCCAAAAATCGTGCACATCGCGTCTTCAACCAAGTCAAGTTTAACCTTTTCATAGACCTTGTTAAACACCATAACTTCAAGGCTGCCATAGTTGTCTTCAAGTTTAATGGCCGCCATCGGCTTGTTGCCCTGTTTGGTATAAAGTTTGCGTATTTCGCCAATCATACCGCCGCACGTCACGTTTTCGCCGTCGGTTACGCCATAGTCAAAGGTCTGTTCGCTGTCTTCACCATCGGCCGTCATCGTTTCTTCTTCGTCAGGCAAGGTGATCATACTTGAATTAAAGGTAAAGTTTTTCATCTTGTCAACAAAGTCGTCAAGCGGATGGCCTGAAATATACAGCCCCAAAACCTCTTTCTCTTTTTTAAGTTTTGTGCGCTTATCGTATTCATAAACATTAGGGTAATCAAGCCCCGCATTGTCACTTTCGCCAAGCGTTTCAAACATAGAAAACTGGCCAAGCGCCTTGCTTTTTTGGTCTTTGGCAACGATGTTCATCGCCTTTTCATAAACACACGCAAGCTGGCTGCGCGTTTTGCCAAAACAGTCAAACGCACCCGAAAAAATCAGGCCTTCAACAACGCGTTTATTAATGCCAAGCGGCATAGCGCGCTCCAAAAAGTCCATAAGGTCGCGGAACTTTCCGTGCGCGTCACGCTCCGCAATAATTGCCTTACAAACGTTTTCGCCGCTGCCCTTTAACGCGCTAAGACCAAACCGAATAGTCTTGCCCTCGGTTTTAAAATACGCGCCGCTTTCGTTAATGTCAGGTGGCAAAACGGGGATTTTTTCTTCTTTGCAATGCGTCACATAGTTAATTATTTCATCAATTTTGGTGATACGGTTATTCAGTACCGACGTTAAAAACTCGGCCTCATAATAGGTTTTTAAGTAGGCCGTTTGATACGCCACATACGCATACGCCGCCGAGTGTGACTTGTTAAACGCGTATTTAGCAAAGTTGGCCATTTCTTGCCAAACTTGAATGGCAATATCCTCAGGGATTCCGCGGGCAACAGCGCCCTCAATTGGCGGGCTGACCTTTCCGTGGTCAACGATTTCGCCGCGGCCGTGCAAAAACACTTCCCTTTCGGCCTCCATCGCCTTGACCTTCTTTTTACCCATCATACGCCTTACGTTGTCGGCCTGCCCCAAAGTGTAACCCGCCATATCCTGAACGATACGCATAACCTGCTCTTGATAAACGATACAGCCATACGTTACGTCTTCAATATGCTCCAAAATTGGGTGCGCGTACGTCACGTCTTCGGGGTGGTGCTTGTTGTGAACGTACCTTGGGATAATGTCCATTGGGCCGGGTCTAAAAAGACTGATACCCGCAATAATATCTTCAAGGCACGTCGGTTTAAGTTCTTTCATAAACTTTTGAAAGCCGCCACTTTCAAGCTGAAACACGGCCTTGGTGTTACCGCTTGCGATAAGCTTAAACACCTCAGGGTCGTCATAGTTCATCTTATCAAAATCGATGTGAACGCCGTGATTTTCTTCAATATATTTAATCGCCGTTGTTATATCGTTTAAGTTTCTAAGCCCCAAAAAGTCCATCTTCATGTGGCCAAGACGCTCCATATCAACGCCAACAAACTGAGTGGTTATATCCTCGCCGTTTCGGCTTAACGGGATAATGTCGCCAAGTTTAAACGGGCTAACGATAACGCCGCACGCGTGGGTTGACGTCTGCCTTGGCGCGTCTTCAACCTTGCTTGCGATGTCAACAAGCCGCTTTATCTGTGGGTCGCGATACATCTCAACAAGTTCAGGCACTGAATAGTCAACGCCATAATCTTTGTCGCCCTCTTTGGCGTGATAAAGCCCAAAAACCTTTTTAATTATCTGCGGCTTGGTTACAGTGTTTGGCATAAGTTTGGTAATCTTGTCGCCCTCGCTGTAAGGCATACCAAGAACGCGGCCTACGTCTTTTATGGCGTTTTTAGCGGCCATCGTGCCAAACGTTATGATTTTTGCAACGTGGTCTGGCCCATATTTTTGTTTAACGTATTCGATAACTTCTTCACGTCTATCGTCAGAAAAGTCAATATCAAAGTCAGGCGCCGAAACACGCTCGTTATGCAAAAATCGCTCAAAAAGCAGGTCATATTTAAGCGGGTTAACGCTTGTTATGCCAATCGCGTACGCAACAACGCTTCCCGCGCCCGAACCACGCCCGGGGCCAACGGGTATGCCCATCTCTCGCGCCGCATTGATATAGTCGCGGACGGTAAGAAAATAGTTAACAAACCCCTTGTTAATAATTAACTCTTTCTCTTTTTCGATACGCGCGCGAATTTCAGGCGTAACCGTGCCATAGCGCTTGATTAGCCCGGCCTCCAAAAGTTCGTTAAAATAGTCAAGATTATCCTTGCCATCAGGCGCGTGATAGTCAGGAAAGTTATAGTGGTTTTTATCAAGATACTCAAAAACAACGTCGCACTTATCAGCAATCTCGTTAGTGTTTAAAATCGCGTCTTCATCATCAGGCAGCGCTTTAAGCATCTCGTCATAACTTTTAAGATAAAACTCGTCGTTTTCAAACTTTAATCGGTTTGGGTCGTCAAGCGTTTTGCCCATCTGGACGCACATCAAAACGTCTTGCGCCTCAGCGTCCTCACGATAGATGTAATGCACGTCATTAGTCGCGATTTTTTTGATGTTATATTTTTTCGCAAATTCCCTAAGATACGGGTTAACAAGCCTTTCAATATCAAGGCCGTGGTTTTGAAGTTCGATATAAAAGTCGTCGCCAAAAACCTCTTTAAACCACAAAACTTGCTCCTCGGCGCCCTTAATATCGCCCTCAGCAATAAGCCTTGAAACCGTGCCCGCAACGCACGCCGTTGTGCAGATAAGCCCCGCGCTGTGCTCTTTAAGCGTTGGATAGTCTATGCGCGCCTTGCCATAATAATAGCCATCAGTAAAGCCAATCGTGTTAAGCTTTGAAAGGTTATAAAACCCCTCTTGGTTTTTGGCGATAAGAATAAGGTGGTCAGCGCGCTGCCTGCCCTGCTTTACGCGCAAATCTTCTGCAACATAAAACTCACAGCCCAGTATCGGCTTTATCCCCTGCGCGTGGCACTCGTCATAAAACGGGATGGTGCCATACATATTTCCGTGGTCAGTCATCGCAACGGCCGTCATCCCCATCTCTTTGCAGGTTTTAACAAGTTTGCCAATGCGCGCGAACCCGTCAAGCAGGCTATATTCTGTGTGAACGTGTAAGTGAACAAAATTTTTATCCATCATTTTCTCCTAAGTCTTTGGCGATTTGAATAAGTTTTTTAAGCCTTAAACTTACCGCCACCCGCGTCAAATTTCCGCCCAAAATCTCGGCGAGCTCCGCTAGGCTCGCCTCGGGGTTATCTATCCTTGCCCGCGCCACCTCATAAAGGTTAGCGGGGAGGTTGCCTATCCCAAGCGTACTGTCAATCTGCTCAATCGCCTGCATCTGCTTAACGCTTGCAGACACCGTTTTGTCAAGATTAGCGCTTGCACAATTGCTTTGACGGTTAATGTTGTTTCTAACCGCGCGCTCAACCTTTTTGTTTTCAAGGCTAAGCATACTTGCAACCGCGCCAAGGTGGCCAAGCGCCAGGCTTATCGCGTCGCTCCCTTTGATATAAACAACAAAACTTGTGCCCCGCTCAATCATCTTTGAAATTATGTCAAGTTCGCCTAAAAAAGCGCATATGTCCTCAGCGCGCTCAATATTTGTGCACACCCATTCCATATGATACCCCGATTTGTTCCCTTCCGTTGGGACTGAGATTGACCCCGCGCCAACAAACGCCCCCGCCAAAAACGCCTTTTTACAGTTATCGTCAACGATAAGGTGCCTGTCAAGCGTTGGGCTTATTTCAAGCTCGCCATTTTTGTCAAACCGCGTTATGCCAAGTTGACGCAAAATGTCTGCCCCAACCTCGCCAACCGCCAGTTCGTACTTCGTTTTCGCGCCGTCAAGCCCCGTGATTTTAAGCGCTCTTTCGTCAATTTGAAAAGCGGTTTGAAGCTGAGTTTTAAACGCCTCTAAAAATTTGGCATTTTCACTTGTTAACGAAAATGACAATTTTCTGTTAGCAACCACCAAACTCCCTGCGGACAAAATCTCGCCCGCAATCATGCAAAATAACGCGTCAGTGTCACGCGGTTTGCTTAAAATCTCAGTTTTAACAGCATTTGAATACGACATACTTTACCTTTTGTTTTTAGTTTCCAATATAATTAAAATTATTGAAAGATGTGCCTGTCATCACGAGGAGCGTTAGCGACGTGGTGATCCCCTTGTAAGAGGTGCATACCCCATTAAACAGGCTCCGCCCCCTTGGGGGAGGATGGTCGCAGTGAAGCGTGGAGCGACACCAGACAGAGGGGGGGTCTAAGTCCGCTTCCACTTATTTCTTTCTCATCTTTTTTGGCACGTAATCGGTGCCGAAATTAACTATCCTTTCGTGCGGAATGTTATATTTTTCAACTTGCGCCAAGGCATTATCAACGCTAGCCACGCGGTCTTTTCGGTGCGCGTCGCTGCTTATTATAAACTTAACTGGCGTTTCAAGCATTTCTTGCATCTGCTTGTCAGTAAACCTAAAATGGCGCGTGTTAATTTCAATCAACGTGTCCGTTTTGGCGCACGCCTCCGCCACCCGCTTACAGTCAACTTGGATGTATTCACAAAGGTGCGTGATAAAATCAACGTCATAGCGATTAACCAAGTTTATATACGCCTGCGTCTGCCTTTCTATCTGCGCCTTGGTTTTAGGGAAAAGGCCAAACGGCTTGATGATGTTGTTAATCGTCCCGCGGTGATAGCCAACGATCAAAAGGTCAAGCGTGTCAATCTCTTTTTGCGTTAAATCAATCTTGCCATCGCGCCCGATAAGGTTGGCTTCAATGCCAAGATACACGCGTTTTAACTGGCCTTTTTGGTTAATTTTGTCAATCTCAACAAGTGCCCTTTCATCTGCGCTTTCGGTGCTTGCTTCTTGACTTTTGCCCGCCGTGACAGTCGTATTGTTAATCTCGTCAATCTCAACGCGCGCCTTTTTGATGTTTTTGCGACGTATGCCAAACGCAAGGTGCCTTGGGCCGTGGTCAGTTATCGCAAGAAAAGACAAGCCCTTATCTTTTGCCGCCTCAACCATCTCGGCGATGGTGTTTTTTCCGTGGTTAAATTTGCTGTATTTACTGTGGGTGTGATAATCTCCCGTTATTGTCATCGATTTCTCCTTTGATTAAAACCTCTAAGGTAAGTTCAAGGCCGAATTTAAGTTTGACCTCGTCACGAATGATTTCAATCAGTTTTAGTATGTCTGCGCAGGTCGCCCCGCCCGTGTTTACGATAAAATTTGCGTGAATTTCGCTTACTTTTGCGCCGCCAACGCTAAGGCCTTTAAGCCCCGCCTGGTCAATAAGAAACCCCGCGGGGAAGTTTTCAGTTCGCTTAAATATGCACCCCGCTGACGGCTCTTTGGGCTGGGTTTTATCTCTTCGCTCAAAAAATTCTTTCATTTGGCCGATAATTTCAGGCTTGCTTTTGCGTTCAAGATTAAGTTCAACTTTAACAACAACGTCGCCCGCGTTCAGTCCCGCCGAGTGATACGAAAAGCCGCATTCGCTTGGTTTAAGCCTAACAATTTCGGTTCCGCGCACCACCCAAACGGCCTGAATTACGTCCGCCAAACTGTGTCCAAACGCGCCCGCATTACACGCCGTTGCGCCCCCAATTCGCGCGGGGATGCCAACCGCCCATTCAAGCCCCGAAAGGTTGTTGTTTGTTGCGATTTGAAGCGCCCGCGAAAGCCGCTCGCCCGCCAAAACCGTAAGTTTGGTTCCGCTTACGCGCGCGTGGCCAACAAGGTTCTCAGTTGAAATAACAACTCCTCTAAACCCCGCGTCGCTAAACAGCACGTTGCTGCCCCCGCCAAGCACAAAATAGTTAAGGCCATGTGCGCTAACAAAGTTCAGCACGCGCCTAAGCTCGGCAACCGAATTCGGGCAAACAAACCAATCAGCCGCGCCGCCAACCCCCATCGTGGTGTAGCGCGAAAGTGGTTCAGTTAGTTTAACGCGCGCAGGACTTATAACCCTTGCCCAGTCTTTAATTGTAACACCCATAGTTTACCCCATTTTTACGATATTTTCAATCTTTTAAGCCCATCTTGAAAAATTTTTTTGTTTTTATCCAAAAAGTTTAAGCGGAACGATATTTTCAGCCTGCTTTTCGATAATTTTAAGCGCCCCGCTTTCGTGCACATTTTTTGTAGTTGGGCTAAGCAGCCCCAGCCCCGCCACCTTAGTTTGAACGGCTTCGCTTAAAACAAACTCGATGTATTTATTCGCCGCCGCGCGCTCTTTATCAGTGTTAGATTTATCCGCGCCCAAAAAGCAAACCATATCCGTAAAGTGCCCAAGCGCCTCGAAATACACATCCTCAACCGCGCCCGTTAAAACCTTGTTTTCAAGGCGTATTACGTCTCGCATAGTACCCGCCAAAATCGCGGCGTCGCCCGTTAAAAACTTGCAGTACGCGTCATAGGTTGAAAGTTTTTCGCAGCCTGCGAATATGCCTAACTCGCCCGCCGCATCAAACCCGTCAAGCGCCCTTAAATTCAAAAGCGCAGTCACTTCACCCGCGCCGCCATAAACGCACGAATAAATCTTTTTCTCTTTTTTGCGCAGCTTTTTAATTTGCCCCGAGCTAAACATAACGCTTGAAAGGCTTGACACGCTTTCGTGCATTTCAACATTTTTGCCAACCGTAAGCGCAACATAAACCGAATACGCAAACGGAACGGCCAGCCTTGTTTCGCCTTTATCCCCCACCGTTTTAAAGGTCTCGCGCAGATTAATGTTAAGCGAGTTTAGGTTAGACAGCCTCTCTAAAAGCGCAGTTTCGGCGCCCTTTGAAAAGCTGTAAAGGTGCGCGCGCTTGCCTTGGTTTAGCTGGTTTAAAAACTCGTCAAGGCTAAACTCTTTTATCAAAACAAACACGCCGGGGTACTTTTTTTCAAACTCAATCGCCCGATTTTCAAGCCACCGCGCACGTGAAATGCGGCCGCCCTCAAACGTCTCAACGTGCCAAAGTTCAAGAATTTCGCTTGCAGTTTCTCGCGCACCGCCAAAGTTATCGTTTATCGCATTTTCGCCGGTTTTGAATTCAAGTTTAGGCACAAAAATAGCGCCGCACACCACGCACGTCACCGCCAAAACCCACCCCAAAACCTTAAAAACCGCTTTAACTTTTTTCACCGCGCCCACCTTTATTTCTATCTATTATCGCTATTTTTGCTGACTAACCCGCACTCGTTTTAGCCTATTTTTACGCCTTAACCCGAACTAATTATAGTCCATCGTTCGCGCCCTAACCCGCGCTGGTTTTGCCCGACCCGCACCAGTTTTGTCAAACTTTACGCACCGCCAACTTCGCCACCAACCCGCCCTAGCCTTAACTTTTATTAAATCATACTCGCGCGTCATCAAAAAAATAACAAAAAAACCACTTCAAGCGATTACCTCAAAGTGGATTAATTTCAATTTTTATTCGTATTAGTTCGCGCTTACAACCAACACAACGTTAGCGTACGCCGTGGTCTGCAAGTCGCCATTTCGGTCAAAAACCTTAACATACAGGCGATACACGCCCTCTTGCGTCGCGTTCAGTTCGCTTGCCAAAACGTATTTGCCCGCGGCCGAATTGTATTTAAGTTTCTGCGCCCTGAAATTGGCTATCGTCATTTGCGCTGACTCACTTACAGCGCTCTCCCACGTCTCATTGTGCGCACCGCTTGCTGCGATTTCAAGCTTGGTGCGGTGCTCAAACCCATAGGTCACCTTCGCGTCGTCAGGCAAACTTTCGCTTATAACAAAACACAGTGTGCCCGTCTCTTTTGACGTGAAAACAACGCCAAAATTCAAGGTGTTTGCGCGGTTTATCGCCGTCTGCGCCCTAAGTTTATAGTTAACGTTAATCAGGTTAATCTCAACCGTCGTGCTGCCAACAATCGTCATCGTGCTTTCGCCCGTGGCGGCCGTTTCTTCAACAAACAACTCGATTTTAAGGCTGTACTTGCCATCCGCGATAACGTTATACGGAATATTAAGGCTCAGGCAAATGTTGCTTTCAGCCGTGGTGTTAAACGCGAAACGCTTGGTTTTGTCCCAATCGTCGCCAACCTTATTGTCATCACTTGCGGTCGTACCGCTAAAAAGTTCAACCTTAGCGTCCTGCGGAATGCCCGTCGCGCCAACAAACGATACTCTTACCCCGCGCCCCTTTTGGCTAAGGCTTGTGTCAAGCGCACCGTTTGGCTTGATATTGACGCTGATAAGCTCGTTCGTTTGGGTATAAAGTTTGCTGTTTTGCGCCGCTGCCGACACCGTAAATTGCGTGCTTACCGCTGAAAAAGTAAGCGCCTTGCTCCAAACCGCCGAACTTGCGCCGTTAACCTTGCGCGTCAGTTTAATTTTGTATGACCCCGCCGTAAGCGTGCTTGAACTTGGCAAAGAGATTGAAAATTGCAATGCCTCATTAGCCGTCTGCCCCGCCGTATAGCCCGCCGAAAAAATCTCGCCGCCATACGTGAAATCGGCCACGTCAATGTTGTTTTCAGCGCTTGCGTTGCTGTATCTATAAATCTTAGATTTGCCCGCGCCGCCCGTGCCGAAATCGATTAAGTCAAAATACGTTTCTTTCGGGAAGTTGACGCCCGTGCCACTCGCGTTTTCAAGCGACAAAACATACGTCACGCCCGTCTGCGCCGTCCACGACCCATAAAATTTAACGGTAAACGCGCCATTGGTCGCCACTGACGAGTCCGCGCCCGACGTCAACTCGCTTGACTGCGCCCCGTTTTTAACATATACCGTAGATAGGTCAGCCGCCGCCACCTTCGCGCCGCCAACCGCAAACAAAGAAAGGCTTAAAATAAAAGCCAAAACAAACCCAATCGCCTTTACTACACTACCCTTCCCACTTTTCATATCAAATTAATTATACCCTTCTTCAAAAACCCTGTCAAACAATTTAGCCCAAAATCTAATTATTATCTTCCCGCTTTTAGTATGTGTTCAAAAACACCTTTTAATAAACACGCCAACTAATTTGACCTAAAAAAGCATAAAAAAAGCACCTTAATTTCGGCGCCAAAGAAACATTATTTAACTTTGCCTATGAAAATTTTAACATTCCCCTTTTTCATTGCTTTCTCCTTTAGGAAAAGATACAACCATATCTTATCTTATTCGACAATATTTGTCAAACTTTTTACACAACAAATTTGCACAAATATTTGTTTACCACGTCGTCGCAACACGAACTTGTTTGACGCTCATCTTTGCTAACGCAAGTGCTCGCTTTACTGGCGTTCGGTTGCTCCCACAACGCCAGCGAATTTTATACTAAAATTTTTGGCGAGCACGCTTGCGCGTGAATTAAAGCGGAGGAGATTGCCACGTCGCTAAGGCTCCTCGCAATGACAATTGATAGTGGGATATTTTAACGACGACAGCAAGCGTAAATATATTTACAACGAACACTGACCGAAGTGCAACGTAGGTTTGGTGAGGAGCGAATATATTTACGCGAATGTACCGAATAAACGATTGAAAATAAATATCCGCATTTCAACTTTAAACTTTCAACTTTAAATTTTAACAATGGGATTGCCACGCTGCGCTCGCAATGACAACATCTTTCAACTTTACGAATGAAGTTGGTTATAAATGCTTAGGGCAAGGCGGTCGCCGATGCCGTCAAGGCGCGCGAAGTCGTCAGGCGTTGCGGCCATAATCGCGTCCATAGATTTAAAGTGCTTATAGATAAGATTAAGGCGCGTTTTGCCCACTCCGTCAAGGCTTTCAAGGACGCTTTTGTAGCCCTTGCTCCTAACAAGACGGTGAAAGGTGACCGCAAATCGGTGCGACTCGTCACGCACTCTTATCAAAAGGCGCAGCCCCGGGTTGTCTTTCGGCAGGCAGATTGGCGTGCTTGACTCGGTTGTATAAATCTCTTCGTCGCGCTTAGCCAGGCTGACCATAGGTATGTCAAACCCGATTTCGTTCATCATCTTTTTGGCCGCGTGCAACTGGCCAAGCCCACCGTCGATAAGTATCAAATCGGGGCGACGGCTAAGGTTTTTGTCGCCATTTTTAAGGCTGGTTAGGCGCCTTGTAAGCGTTTCGGCCATACACGCAAAGTCGTTTGGCCCCTCTACCCCGCGAATTTTAAAGCGGCGGTATTCTTTTTTAGCGCTCTCGCCGTTTTCAAACACGACCATACTAGACACATTGTTGGTGCCGCTGATGTTTGAAATATCAAAGCCCTCAATTCGATAAACGCTTTTAACGCCCAGGATGCGACACAACTCTTGCTGACTTTCTTGCGTCAACTTTTCGTGGCGAATTATGCGGTCTTGCGAGTTGGTTGCGTACTCGGTAGCGTTTCTAATCGCGTTTTGACAAAGTTGCACCTTAACCCCGCGCTCGGGTATGGTGACCTTGATATTCGTGTTAAACTTTTCGTCAAGAAAGGCCTTAATAAGCGCCGCGTTGTCAGTATCAAGCTGAATGCAAACCACCTCTTTTGGCACCACGTTTTGGGTTAGGTAATAGTTACAGATAAACGAACTTAGCGCCCCCGCCTCGGTGTCAAACGCAAGCGTACTAGGAAAGTTAACTTGCCCAACATTTTTGCCATTTCGTATCATCATAACGTTAAACGCACTCATCTCGTCAAGGCTTGAAAAACCAAACACGTCAACCGATTTCGTGCCGATAAGGTCAGTGATTATCTGGGCGTCAAGCTTGTCTATCGTGGCCAGTTGCGTCTTGATTTCAATGGCTTGCTCAAACTTCATCTCGTCAGCCAGTTTAGCCATTTTCTCTTTCAAAAGGCGCTTAATGGTGGCAGTTTTACCGTTTAAAAAGTCTTCCACCTCGTCGATAATATGGTTGTATTCCTCTTCGCTTACTCGCCCAACGCAGGGCGCAACGCAATTGCCCGTCTCTCCATGAACGCAAGGCCGTTTAAGTTTGGTGCGCGAAAAATCGGTGTTGCACCACCTTACGCGAAAGGCCGACTTGATGCACGCAACAATCTCGCTTATGTTCATCCCCGTAACAAACGGCCCAAACAACCCCTTGCTTGATTTTGGCCGCCTTACCACCTGAACGCGCGGAAATTTCTCGTCGCGATTGATGTAAATATACGGAAATGACTTGTCGTCTTTAAGCAGGATGTTATATTTGGGCATATGCTTTTTGATAAGCGTGTTTTCAAGGTTAAACGCGTCAAGTTCACTGTCGGTCAAGATATAGTCAAAATCAAAAACCGTGCTGGCCATAATCTGCGTTTTAAGGTTCTTTGGCGAGTTGTCAAAATAACTTTTAACGCGATTTCTAAGGCGCTTGGCCTTGCCTACATAGATTATCTCGCCCTGCGCGTTTTTCATAAGATACACACCGGGCGAAAGCGGCAAACTTTTAACCTTTTCTCTAAGCGCTTTTATGTTTTCACTGCGCACAAAATGGTCAACCTTCTCTTGCCTCTCGCCCTTTTCATCCCGCACACCATTTACCTTTTCGCTTTGCGTTACACCGTTGTCGCCCCGCGCCGCATCGTCACTGCCACGTTTCGTCGAACTATTGGTAGGCGTAGACCCGCGCGCCGTCAAACTTCCGCCCAGTTGCGCTCTATCTTCCAGCCCATTTTCTGCCCCTGTACCCTCAACCGAACCGTTACTGCCGCGCCTCTCGTTACCGTCAAGCCCGCCAGCCTCTCTGCCCTTACGCACTTTGGTTTTTCTGTCAAACAATTCGTCAACTTCACTAACTTTATGTCCGCCGTCGGTACCGTATTTTCGGGCACTCACCTCACCATCTTCGTTCAAAACACCCGCATTTTCACTTACATTTGTTCGCGAAAAGGCCGCAAAGTCCTTGCGGTTTTCAAACTCAGTTTTACGTTTACGCCACTTGTCGTCCGGCGTCCCCGACCCAATCAATCCATTTTTCATACCAACTCTATCTCCATCGCCCAAACTACAATATCTTTATCTCGCCAAAACTCTTAGTTTTACCTCTCGCACTAATTATACCCAAAACCCGCCACCTTTACAAGCATAATAAAAAACAATTTCAACTCATTACAATCGCCTGAGCCCATCCCTCGTCGCCCCACCCCTCGCAACAATAAAAAGTAGTACAATTATGTACCTTAGTCAAGTGTAAAAACCGCGAATTTGTGATGAATAAAAAAGAAAAGGCGTTGTCATCTGGGCGGTAGCTAGCCTCATTCGGCTGCAACGCTTAGTGACGTTGTCTTTTCTGCACTTAATCGCTAAATTTATATTACAACATTACATATTAGTCACGTGTAAAAACCGCAAGATTTGGATGAATATGGCACAAACAAAATGCCCGATATTGGATAAGTGTACTCATTCGTACTCGCGTCCAATTCGGGCTTTGCAGTTTGCGACATAGTCGCCAAATATTGCGGTTTTTACTCTAATGATGACAGGCGCGCCTGCTGCTCCGCCACCTGCAACGCCTCAACCATCTCGTCAATGTCGCCATTCATAAAGTTTTCAAGGTTATAAAGCGTGAGGTTGATTCGGTGGTCAGTCACGCGGTTTTGCGGGAAGTTATACGTCCTGATTTTCTCGCTTCTGTCACCGCTGCCGACTTGCAGTTTGCGCTTTTCGGCGTACTCTCGGTCAGCCTGCCCCTGATAATAATCATAAAGTTTAGATTTAAGCCAGTTTAAGGCCTTTTCTTTGTTTTTGCCTTGGCTTCGCTCGTCTTGACACGCAACGATAATGCCCGTTGGCTTGTGAGTGATGCGGATGGCGCTTTCAGTTTTGTTGACGTGCTGGCCGCCCGCGCCGCCGCTTCTATATGTCACGATTTCAAGGTCTTTTTCGTTAAGTTCGATGTTTACGTCTGGGTTTTCAGGCAACACCGCCACCGTGGCCGTTGAGGTATGTACGCGCCCCTGACTTTCGGTTTCAGGCACACGCTGTACCCTGTGCACGCCGCTTTCAAACTTAAATTTCGCAAACGCGCCCTTGCCCTTTACCATAAACGACACTTCCTTAACGCCGCCCGCCTCGGTATAGTTTCCGTCAAGCTCTTCAATTGAAAAGCGATGTTTGTCAGCAAAAAGGCCATACATCCTTTTAAGTTCGGCCGCAAAAAGCCCCGCTTCGTCGCCGCCCGCGCCCGCACGGATTTCAATGATAACGTTTTTGTCATCATTCTCGTCCTTTGGCAAAAGCAAGATTTTAAGTTCGTTTTCAATTTCCGCCAGCCTCTTTTTGTTAGACTGCCACTCTTCTTCAAGCAGGCTTAGCATATCCGCGTCGCTTTCAATCTGTTGAAGTTCAAGCGCCTCGTTCATATCCTTTTCGCACTTAATATACTCGTCATACTTTTCAACAATTGGCGTAAGTTCGGCGTGCTCTTTAACAAGTTTTTGCCACGTTGGCATATCCGCAATAACGTCAGGGTCGCTGATTTTTGCGGTAAGCTCAATAAACTTCTCTTTAATCTGTCTCAGTTTTTCAATCATAAATTGCTCCTTAATTAATTTTGACGGCTTTAATCATTCGCGGCTTGCCTTCAAGGTCACATTTGACCTCCATTTCCCTAAAATACGGCCTTAAAATTTCAGTCACGGCCGCCGCCTGAGTTTCGCCAATCTCTAAAAACAACTGTCCGTTTGGCGCCAAATACTCGCCCGCGCGCGCTGCAATTTGTTTGTACACCGCCAAGCCGTTATCCTCTGCTACCAGCGCTATTTTGGGTTCAAAATTTTTGACCTCACCTTCAAGCAAATCGTATTCAGTATTGCTTATATACGGCGGGTTGCTAACAATACAATCAAACCGTCCGCTTAAATTTTCAAACAGGTCAGACCGCACAAACTTAACATGCGCGCCCAACGCACAGTTATTCTTTTTGGCAACCATAAGGGCGCGCGCAGAGATGTCACTTGCCACAACATACTTAAACCCAAATTCAAGTTCAAGCGTAATAGCAATCGCCCCGCTGCCCGTACACAAATCCAAAACCCGCGCATTTTTGTTTACGTTTTTTGCAACCAGCTCCACAAGTTCCTCGGTTTCAGGACGCGGAGACAATACGCTTGTGTTAACAAAAAAATCTCGGCCATAAAAGTTCGCGCTGTGACTGATGATGGTAAGTGGCATCCCCGTTGCGCGCTTATTTGCCCACCTAAGAGCCTTGCGCTGCGCCGCGACAGTTACGGGAGTGTTTAGTTTAGTTGCGTTTCGTTTTACGCCAAGCGCCACCGCCACCAAAAACTCACCTTCGCTTGGGTCAGTTATCCCCGCGCATGTAAGCACAGCCTTAACCTTGTCGGTCAGTTGTTTTATCGTCATAATTGCCAGCCTTTGTTTATTAAAAAAAATTCGTGCAAAATTAATACACGAAAAAAATGCAAACAAAATTTAATGTTTGCATAAAAATAGCTATTTATTGTTATAGCGTTTATTAAACTTCTCAACCCTACCGCCGGCGTCAACAATTTTTTGAGCGCCCGTAAAGAAAGGGTGACATTTCGAACAAATATCAACTTTAATTTCGTCGCCTTTTTTGGTTGAGCCACATACAAATTCATTGCCACAGGCACATTTGATGGTAACTTTATGGTAGTCTGGATGAATATTCTCTTTCATTTTAACCCCTCCCAATTAAATTCTTAGATATTTTAAAACAATTACCATCGTTTGTCAAGCCTTTTTAGCAATTTGCGCGCAACAATTATCTACATCGTCTCGGGCGCGCAAAATACATACGTGTCTACTGACTGAGATTGCATAACGTCAACCACGTCAACCATAGGCGGAACCATCAAAAAAAACACCTGCCTAACCCTCCTTTTTGTTAGTTTAGGCAAGTGCCACATTTTTATTCCCTAAAAACACCTCAAATTTAAACTTTAAAAATTTGATTTAAAATCTCTTTTTCTTCCGTCGTTTCGGCGCGACCTAGTGAGTTTGCGTACTCTCTTACCGCCGCCTGATATTTTTTGATTGTTGCAATTTCTTTAACGCGCCTTGATATAACCTTATCATCCATCAGCATTTCAAAATCTGTGATGTCAGTAAGAATACATTTTTTAAGGTCACGCCCCTCAAACCCCTCGGCAATTTCAGGGAATTTTGCATTTATCTCTTCTTCAATTTCGTTGACTTTTTTAAGTTTTATAAACCTTAAATACCCGCGAACAACGATGCATTTTTGCACCTCGTTTTCTAAAAACAACTTGGCGCCCGCCTCTTGCTCAACAAAATTTGTTATATGATTTATTAGTCTTTCATCACGTGAGAATTTTTTCATTTTAGCCTCTTTAGACCTTAGTGTATATCAAAACCCACGTTCCGTCAACCCAATTTTGCATTTTTACGCGCTAGTTATCAAAATTTTTGTCAAATTCAAGGTCACCGCACAAATTTTGCATATTTCCTGCCCCTAAAAGCAAAATTGTGTTATCCGGAGCCGCAAATTCTGCAATAAGTTTAAAAAGCGCATTTTTATCGTCAATTGCGCGCGCATTCAGCCTTAAATTGCAACTTTTTTGGGCGAGTGCTGTATGTGTTATGCCAGACATAGGTCTCTCTCTTGCAGGAAAAATCGAATAAAACGCCCGCTCGTCGGCTTCTTTTAGGCTAGATATAAAATCGTCAAAAAACGCAGCCGTCCTTGTGTACGTATGCGGCTGAAAAATGGCCAAAATCTTGCCCGTAGTAAACGATTTTGCGGTTTTTATGCTGGCCTCTATTTCGGTTGGGTGGTGCGCATAGTCGCTATACACCGCCGCTCCATTTATGGTGCCTAACAATTGAAACCGCCTGTCAACGCCACGAAACCCGCCAACGCTTTTAGCAATCGTTTTAAAATCGATGCCCAATCGCAGCCCAACAAGTATGGTCGCCAGCGCGTTCTTGATATTATGCTCGCCGCAAACCGAAAGGTGCACCCGCCCCAGCGTTGCGCCGTCAAAAATGCAGTCAAACGAATAGGTACCATTTCGCTGCATTTTTATGTTGGCCGCATTGATATCGCCGCCGTTTTCAACCGAAAACCCAACCGCACTGACCCCCTCGGGGAAATTGATATTTGGGTCGTCGGCGTTATAAATAAGCGCGCCGTCAGGCTTGATTTTTTGCGCGAAACTGAAAAAGCCCTTAATCACGCCCGCAAATGTTTTAAAAAAGTCAAGATGGTCAGCCTGAACGTTTAAAATCACGGCCGTATCGGGGCACAGCTTCAAAAAATTGTTTTTATACTCGCACGCCTCGGTAACAAAATACGCCTTGCTGCCCACGCGCACGTTCCCGCCGATTTTTGAAAACCACCCGCCAACGTGCACGGTCGGGTCAAGCCCCGCGTCAACAAGCAAATTCGCTATCATCGCCGTTGTTGTGGTCTTCCCGTGACTGCCCGCCACCGCGATAACGCACCCATAGTTTTTTGAAATTTCGCCTAACAATTGCGCGCGAGACAAAAGCACAAGCCCCCGCCGCTTCGCCTCGATTAGCTCGGGGTTATCTTCACTTATCGCGCTTGAAAAAACGACGATGTCGGTATTAGATGTAACGTTTTCTTTTCTGTGCCCGATAAACACCGTTATCCCAAGCGCACGCAGGCGCGCCGCCTCCGTTTCGTCAAGGTCAGAGCCGGTTAAGCGCGCCCCCTCGCGGCTTAACAACACCGCCAGCGCACTTAAACTTACCCCACAAATGCCAACAATATGAATATTTTTACCACCAAATTCCATACTGCATTTTATGCACGACTTTCGCGCCGCGTTTTTGGTTTGACTTTTCCTATTTATATGCTAAAATGTATGTATGAAAATTTTTGGAGAAAGGCTTAAAGAACTAAGGCAGACTAAGGGCTTATCCGCCGCCAAACTTGGCAAAATTTTGGGTGTTAGCGACTCAACGATTATCAGGTGGGAGAACGCAACCATCATCCCATCCGTTTTTAGCCTTAAACTTGTTGCCGAATATTTTGGCGTTTCGGCCGATTACCTTATTGGCCTTGAAGATTAACTGCCCCCATATTTAGGGCGTTTTGCGCCGCAACAACTTTTGTATTTGTTTATTTTTAAGGTACATTTCGCGCCTCAACAACTTTTATATTTGTTTATTTTTAAGGTATATTTCGCGCCGCAACAACTTTTATATTTGATTGCGAACAACCCGTTTTTCGCGCTGTTCACCCTCGTTTAAATCAAGCGGGGGCGTTTTTATTTTGAAAAAAGGCAACAAAAAAAGCGATAAAAACTTAGCCCCTTGCGGGAAAGAATTTATCGCCTAAAAGTCTTATTATTTTGACTATTCAGCTTGATTTTTAACAGCTTCGTTGAAAGCCTTTAAAATCAGCTCGCTAAGCATTTCGCGAGTTTCGGTGTTAGCAGGATGAACAGTGTCTTTATATTTTGCTTCGCCCTCTTCGTTAGTTTTGCGACTTGGCATAGCGATAAAGTACGTCCCCTCTTCTCTGCCTTCAATAACCTTGATGTCATGCACGATGATGGCGTCATCAATTGTTAAAGATACGCTTGCTTTGATTTTGCTTGTTTCGTTCTTAACGATACGAACTCTGATGTCTGAAATTTTCATTTTTTGCTCCTTTGATAAGTTTCATTACTTGTATTTTATACTAATCACAAAAAAAAGGCAAATATTTTTAAACAAATTTTCACAATTTTTCTAAAAACATTGCCTTAATTTAATTAATTATTCAAAAACAACCTTAACGTGCACCTTTTTGCCTTTATGCACAACGATTTCGCCGTGCCCAGCGATTTCTTTGTTAAAGTCCGTTACCTTCTCGTCGCCAATGGTCAGGCCGTTTTGCTCAATAAGACGCCTTGCCTCGCCCTTGCTTGCAACGATTTTTGCCGAGACCAGCATATCGCAAATATTGATTTTATCAATTTTGGCCAGTTTAACCGTTGGCATAGCCGCACTTGACGCGCCGCCACCAAACACCTCTTCGGCCGTTTTTTGCGCCGTTTTAGCGTTCTCTTCGCCGTGGATCAATTTGGTTACCTCGTATGCCATAAGTTTTTTGGCCTCGCGAATATCGCCCTGCATAATCTTAGCAATCGTGGCGTTGTCATAATCGCTAAACCATTTCAAAAGCTTTTCAACGTCTTCGTCAGCGGTGTTGATAAAGTATTGATAAAAGTCATACGCGCCCACTTTATCTTCACTTACCCAAAGCGCGCCGCCCGTGGTTTTGCCCATCTTTTCGCCCTTACTGTTAAGCAAAAGTGGCGTTGTAAGCGTTTCAACAACCTCGTTATATTTTTTGCGGATAAGGTCACAGCCAGACACCATATTTGCCCATTGGTCAGACCCGCCAATCTGCAAGTTGCACCCATATTCTTTATGCAAATGCTCAAAATCGTGCGCCTGAATAAGGCCATACCCCATCTCTAAAAAGGTAAGCCCGCCCGATGCTAGCCTAGACTTGCACGCGTCGGTTGACAGCATAACGTTAACGTTGAAATGAATGCCAACGTCGCGCATAAACGAGATATAGTCATACCCCTTCATCCAGTCATTGTTGTTTAAGATGATGGCAGGGTTTTCTCCGTCCGTTTTGATAAACTTTTCAGCAAGACGCTTTACCTGCGCAATGTTTTTTTCAATCTGCTGGCTTGTTAAAACCGCACGAATGTCGCGCCTGCCAGTTGGATCCCCTATATGCGCCGTTGCCCCGCCAATGATTAAAATGCCGTGATGCCCCGCGTCTTGAAGGTATTTAAACGTCCTAAGCGAGCAAAGGTGCCCGATATGCAGCGCGTCCGCCGTTGGGTCAATGCCAAGATAAAAGGTGCAAGGCTTGTCACTGTTAAGCATTTCTTTAACAGCGTCCATATTTGTTGACTGATACAACAAGCCCCTGTCCTTTAAAAAGTCGAATAATTTTTGTCCGTGAATATTCATCGATTTCATCCTTTTAGAAAAAATTTTTCGTATTATACCACTCTTGATTTTTTAAATCAAGCCTTTTTCTTTCAATTGCGCGTATTTTTTAGCCTAACCCGACGCTACTTACGCATCCGTCAATGTTACTTACGCACCCACCAACACCAGCCGCTTTCTACTCAGCCTTACTTTCATTATTCTCAGCAGCCGAGGTTTATTCAGCCTTGGTTTCATCGGCCTCAGCAGTTACGCTTGTTTCGGCCTTAGTTTCAGCCGCATTAATTTCATCCGCCTGTACGTTTGCATTTGTTTCACTTTCGCGAAGTTTTTTAATCGCAATCGCGTGTTTAAGTTTTAAAACCGCAAACAAAACAAAGATAAACGCAACCCACGCCCAAAGCAATGTTGACGCCGTTTCTTTTGATAAAACCGCCATCAAAGTGGCCGCCGCCGCAAATACGAAATACAACACCGTGTACGTTATAAAATACGGCCTCATTTTAAGGTATTTTCCACGCTTAGTTAAAACTATTGACAGTATAAATGACGTTATCATCGCCGCGCCAACCACCAAAAGCGGTATGCCAAAATAGATAAACAACACCAGCCCAAAGGTATACCCTATCGCGTCGCCCGCCGTACCCGCGCCGCCACCTGCGCTTATCATTGCGCCCACAAAATACCCGCTTATCATCGCGCAAATTATGCCGATAATAAACTCAAAAACGCTCAGCACGCGCACGCTTTTAATCTTTTTCTCCATAACACCCTCCCTTTTTTGCATTTTTTAGTTTTTATTTTTGTTTAATTTCAAATTGATAAAAGTTAAAAGTTAATCTGCAATGGCCTAATTTAGCCCACTTTAAAAATCAGCACGCCTTTTATTTACGCCGCCACATATTTGGGCGCCAAGACCGCAACTTTTACGCCTTCCAGCTTATCTGGCCTTTATCTATAATATATGTCAGTTTTGACAGTTTATCAAAATCGTGTTTAGCGGTAAACATAATTATGGTCTTTTTTCCGCTGTAACTTTCAAAAAATTCATAAAGACGGCGCTTTTCATTCTCGTCAAGCGTGTTTGGATATTCATAGATAGCAACGCACGAACTGTCAACCAAAAACGCCCGCGCAAGGTTTAACAGATACATTTCAAACTCGTCAAACCCCGCCTCGAACACATTGGTGTCAAGCCCGTGTGAAAGCGACTGAATTTTGTCAAACAGCCCCACCTTTTTTAGCATTTTCGTTATTTTCGACTTGTTTTTGCTCATCAGTTCAAGGTTGGTTTTAATGCTTGTGTTTAAAAATTGTGGCTTGCTTGTAAGGTAATACATCTGTTTTCTAAACGACTTTTTGTTGTACGCAAAAATGTCTACCCCATCAATCAAAATCACGCCACTTTGAGGCTTAATCTTTTTGGTTAATAGGAAAAACAGTAAGCGTTTGCCTGACCGTTTCGCGCCTTTGACTAGGTTAAACTCGTTGTATTTAAAACTAAGGTCGGCGTCACGAATCTCGCCAAAAAACGGCGACGATTTATTGTCACACTTATAAGACACGTTAACAACGCTAAGGTCTTGCGAATCGCTGTAATCGCGAATTTTGCCAAAGGCTAAAAGGTCCTCTGTGCTCATTGAAAGAATGGCGTCAATACGCTTGGTTGAAACGTCAACCTTTTCAACTTCAAGCCCGATGTTAATAAGGTTTACAATAAGTTCGGTGCACGTAAGCAGATACGGCGTCACAACCAAATACGTTTCAAGCGAAATTGCCTGCCCCGTCAAAAGCCAGATAAGAAAACACGTTATCAAAAAGATGACCGTGCGATAGAACGCAAAGTTCCAGTTATCCCGTAGGTCAGACACGTCAAGGCGCTTTTTATACGCCGAAATCGTGTTTTCAACCCGCGCATTATATTGCTGTTTATAAATATCTTTCGCTTCAAGTTCGCTGATTAAACTGTGGCTGGTGTACACGTCGTTCATATTTTCATACAAACTGTCTTTCGACTCTTGAAAACGCTTATGTTCTTTGCCATAGCGCTTGTTTAGATACCCCAAAATAAAATAGTCCGCAACTCCCAAAACCAAAAGCAAAAGCGCAACCCAAACGTTATACGTTAAAATGATAACAAACGTTATGCCCAGTTGCACGGCCTTGGATAGTTGCGTCGCAATCGTGTCTGTAAACGAGGCCAGCGCGTCCGCGTCACTGTTAACGCCGTTTAAAATCTTTTCGCGCCCCACGCCACGAAGACTGTCAGTAGTAGCGTCGGTTACCTTGTCAAAAATCTTGTTTTGAACTTTGCGATAGTTGTCAGCAAAAAGTTGCCCCTGCCCCTTATAGTTAATGCTCCAAATAATCTGCCTTAAAATGTGCAGCTCCGCCTCAACGCCAAGCCAGATTACCGCCTGTTTAAAGTCGCCCACCGTTAGGCTTACAATCGCCTTAGCCGCAAAAATGGCAGCAACTGGCACCGTTACATACGCAATGATGGCCGTAAAAAGCTGAA
This sequence comes from Acutalibacteraceae bacterium, assembly GCA_963602035.1. GTDB lineage: Bacteria > Bacillota > Clostridia > Christensenellales > UBA1242 > UMGS2070. The sequence continues at coordinate 65,660 of CAVCHC010000002.1, forward strand.
AAATAAACCGCCAAAAAGACGGACGAACAAGCGTAACATAGTCTTTAATTTTATTATCCCTTGTCATACGTTTATCCTTTCGATTGACTCTTTTTATAATGATAACATATATTTTTATATTTTCAAAATAATTTACGCCGAATAAATTGTTGCTTTTTTGGTGCGCGTGGGTATAATTAATGATAAGTATTGGAGGAAATTATGCTTGAAATCAAAAACCTTAGTTACAGCGTAACCGAAAACGGCCAAACTAAACAGATTTTAAACAACATCAATCTTAAATTTGAAGATGGAAAAACATATTGCATAACCGGCCATAACGGAAGTGGTAAGTCTACCCTTTCAAAAATCATTATGGGCGTAATAAGCCCGTCAAGCGGCCAAATTATCTTAAACGGGCAAGACATCACGCGCCTTCCGTCAAACGAGCGTGCGCAATTAGGGCTTGCATTCGCCTTTCAACAGCCCGTACGATTTAAAGGGCTAACGGTGCTTGACCTACTTGCGGTGGCAAGTGGCGAAAAAGAGAACGTCAGCAGTTGTTGCAACTATCTAAGCACGGTTGGCCTCTGCGCGCGCGATTACATCAACCGCGAACTTGACGGTAAGCTTTCAGGCGGCGAACTTAAACGCATTGAAATCGCCACCACCCTTGCAAGAAAGGCCACCTGCAATATTTTTGACGAGCCCGAGGCCGGCATTGATATTTTCAGTTTTGAGGCGCTTGTTGACATCTTTAAAAAACTTAAATCAACCAACGCCACCAATATTATTGTAAGCCACCAAGAAAAACTGATGGCCTCGTGTGACAGTATTATCGTTTTAAGTCACGGCGAGGTTGAGGCGGTGGGCTCTCCGCGCAAGATAATTAAGGCGCTAAGTCATCAAACGTGCAACCGATTAAGGAGGTCTAACTAATGCATTTAACCAGCATTGACAAAGAACTTTTAGCCCAAGTGGCTGACCTTCACTCTATCCCTCAGGGCGCGATAAACATACGAAAAAACGGCCAAGGCATTTTAAGAAACACAACGGCCGACATTGAAATCGTCCCAAAAACGGATAAGTCTGGCATAGACATCATCGTGCACGCGGGCGTGGTTAACAAAAGCGTCCACATCCCCGTTATCATAACCGAGGGCGGCGTCAACGACCTTGTGTATAACGATTTTTACATCGGCGAAAACTGCGACGTTTTGATTGTGGCGGGTTGCGGCATCCATAACAATTCAAATTCAAAAAGCACGCACAACGGCATCCACACATTTCACCTTGAAAAAAATTGCAAGGTGCGCTATGTTGAAAAGCACCTTGGCCTTGGTTCGGGCGCTGAAAAGATACTTAACCCCGTAACCGAAGTTCATATGAAAAGCGGAAGCAATTTTGAGATGGAAACGGTGCAACTTGGCGGCGTGTCAAGTTCTGTCCGCACCACTCGCGCTACCCTTGACGACGACGCACACCTTGTTATCAAAGAAAAAATAAAGACTGATAATAATCAGTCCGCCAAAACCAAATTCACGGTTAACCTTAAAGGCGATAAGTCGTCTTGCAATATCGTAAGCCGAAGTGTTGCAAGCGATAATTCGTATCAACAGTTTGACAGCAAGTTGGTTGGCAACGCCAAGTGCTTTGGCCACGTTGAGTGTGACGGCCTTCTTGCTGACAACGCTCGCATTGTTTCAATTCCTCAAATCGACGCTAAAAATTCAAACGCCGAACTTATTCACGAGGCGCAAATCGGCAAAATCGCCGACGAGCAACTAACAAAACTTATGACGCTTGGCCTTAACCAAAAGCAAGCGGAAGACCTTATCATCAAAGCCTACCTTCGCTAACCTACCAATCAATAACTTTATGAGAGTCGATTTTGATATCGTCATAATATGAAAAATACCCATCTTTAAAGCGGTCAATATTGCGTTTTTGCGCATTTTGTGCCGCTTTTTTCGTGTTTACTTTTCCATTTTGCGTTTTTTGCGCAATTTTATTATTATTGCGATTTAAGTTATTTGCATTTTCTGCATTTTTGCCATCGCGCCCCAACATTTTGCTATTATTTTCTTTATCCGCCGCTATTTTTGCTAAAAACTCGCTATTAAAGTTTTCGTTCTCGTCTTCGTCGTCAAGTGGCACAAAGTCGCAAGGCGTAACGTCCTCATCAAGGCGCTCTGCTAGTTTAAACATATCCGCTTCGTTCATTTTTATCTTCCCTTCGCCTGTTCATCCAGTTTGTCAAACACCATCGAGATGTCAAAAAAGTTAAAGTTTTCACCAATCTTTCTGCCATCCGCGGTAACAAGAGGCAAAACTTTTTCATTAGTAAACAACTTAACCTTAACCCCATCGCTTAAAAGCAAAGAATTTATCTGCCTTAAAACGCCGCGGTCAATATTGTTAGCAAAAACGGCCACCTCAACGCATGGCAACTGAATAAAATCAAAGTTTAACATCGTTGGCATTTTTGAAAAATTCTGCACTACCCCATCTGCTGACTCCATTTCAATAGCAAGTGCGCTGCGACTAAGCGCCTCGGGTTGAAGCTTTAATTCTTTTGCAAGCGCAGGGTTCTTTTTTGCCATCTCACCAATGATTTTTGTTGCAACATATTTGTTGATTATCCTTTGACAAGTCGCCTCAGTCTGGTCTTTACAAAGTTTGTCCAAAAACCTCTGGTCGGCCTTATCAAAAACAACACTTGCGAAATTCTGCTGCTCTTTATTGTTAACATCAAGCACATTTTTCACCGTCATCATCGCGTCAAAATTCATTCCGCACGCAACAACATTGCCTTCAAACGCGCCAAAATCAAGATAAGTGTCATAGTCAAGTTGGTCAATATTTAAAAACGCCTTCCCGCTTGCATCAATTAAAATGCGCCCACAAAGTTTATCAATACGCTGCTGCAAACTGTGAATCCGCGTATTAAAACTTTTGCACACACGATAATAGTCCTCACATTTTTGCGCGCTCGCCTCGTCACCCATCGCCCTAAACTCACGCATTGCGTAAAAATAATTGGCCTCATTTTGATTATCTATGCCAAGTTCTTCAAGTTCTTTAAAGGTTTTTCTTAGTTTTTCTGCCAGTTCTTGCACCTTTTCAACGTCATTATTTTTTGCCATAATTTTCTCCTCAGTTTTTGCATTTTTGAAACAATTTTATAATAATTGCGTTATATTTTTTAATTTTAATATTGTTTTTGCGTTTTCTATTTGCTTTCGTGTTTTAAATTTTTCAGCAATTTTGCCACTTTAATTTATTTTTTATTGCCTTGATTTTTTTGGGCGATACTGCAAAGCTTAATATATTTCTTGCTTTATTTTTTATGCAAAATTACAAATTTTCGCCTTATCCATTTGCCCTTTCAATAACGCAAACAACCTCACAGTGTCGCGTTTTGGGGAACATATCAAACGGCGTAACCGACTTGATTTTAAGCGCCGCGTCCATATCCAAAAGAAGCGCCAAATCGCGAGACAGGGTCGCCGAATTGCAAGAAACGTAAATTATTTTATCAGGTTTAGCGTCCGCAACTGCTTTTAAAACCTCACCAGTACACCCCTTTCGCGGCGGGTCAAGCACAATATTAATTTTTTGATTATTTAATTTTTTAACAAGCGCAGGCAGGGTCTTAGTCGCGTCGCCATTAATGTTGACCATATTGCCAATTTTGTTTTCGCGCGCAAGGTTATCGGCGTCGCGCGTGGCCGCCTCAACAATCTCTAAACCATAAGATTTACTAGATTTTTTCGATGTTATGCCTGTCATAATACCTGCCCCGCTATACACATCAAGCACCACCGCACCAGCCTCAATTTCGTCAAGCACCTTCCCATAAATCTTGTCGCGAATTTCATTATTTATTTGCATAAAACTTTCAGGGTTAACATTAACTTTAAGCCCGCAAATTTCTTCACTCATCGGCTTGCCAAATTTAAGCAAAAACTCTCTACCAAAAATAACATTATTATTTAATTTATTGATATTAACATACAGCACAACTTTGCCAAAAACAGCAACCAAATCATTATATAAACTTTCTAAATTTGGCAGTTTGTCGCTCGTTGCCACAAGGGTTAATGTAAGCGTATCACTAAGCCGCCTTACCACTATATGTTTAAGCAGTCCACCGCCAGTTTTTTCGCAAAAACCGCTTACGTTCTGCGTTTTTATATACTTTTTTACAATTTCAATCACGTTTTTGCAGAATTTGTCAGTAATCAAACAGTCGTCAATTTCAATCAAATCGTGACTATTTTCGCGATAAAAACCTATCTTCGTTTCGCCACTTTCCCCGCTTACAGGCAATGCCATTTTGTTGCGATAAAAAAGCGGTTTGCTTGCTTGGCACGCATCAACACAAACGTCAAGATGGCCAATATTTTTAAGATTTTTTTGCACTTGATCTCTTTTAAATTCAAGTTGATATGGATAGTCCATATGCATCAAATCGCACCCGCCGCACTTGCCAAAATACGGGCATGCAGGCTCAACCCTATGCTCACTTTTTGATAAAAATTTAACAACCTTTCCAATTGCTATTTTGGTTTTGGTGTTTATAATTTGAATTAAAACCTCTTCGCCAGGCAACGCAAACTGAACAAAAACCACTTGCCCATTAACATGACAAACGCCCTCGCCATTCATCCCCAAACTTTCAATTTTAACAACAAATTGGTCGTTTTTATTGATAACTTGTTCACTTTCGTTTTTCATAGTTTTATTTTACCAAATTTAAAGCAAAAACGCAACACCAACCGCCAAAATACTTGAAATTTTCTTCATTTCTTTATATAATACGCATATGAATAAATACGCAAAAAAATTAATAACAGCATCTACATGCAACGTCTGCCCGCGAATGTGCAACGTTGACCGCACCACCACCCTTGGTTTTTGCAAGTCTCCAAAAAATGCAATGATAAGCAAGATTATGATTCATAATTGGGAAGAGCCGATTTTAACCAACATTTTTGATGACGACCCCACCCCAACCTGCGAGAACTCAACCGCCAACACCACAACCACCAACAACCCAACGGACAACACCGCAACCTGCAACGCCACCACGGCCAACAACTTTACACAAACCGCCGATTTCCAAAACTCAAACAAAAATGAAAAACGCGGGTGCGGCGCCATATTTTTTGCCAGTTGCAACCTTAGGTGCATTTATTGCCAAAATTACAAAATAAGCCAATTGCCCACCTGCGCAGTAAGTTACACCCCGCACGAACTTGCCCAAGTTTTTCGCGACCTTGAAAAACAAAACGTTGCATGCATTGACCTTGTTACCCCCACTCATTTTGCGCCAGAAATCATCAAGGCGCTTGAAATTTATAAGCCAAAAATTCCTATCGTTTATAACACAAGTGGCTATGAAAACGCCGAAACAATTAGGGCATTAAAAGGCTACGTTGACATATTTTTGTTTGATTTTAAATACTTTTCAAACGCCACCGCAAAAGAATATTCAAAAGCCGCTGACTACCCAGAAAAGTGCAAAATTGCCCTTCTTGAAGCGAAAAAGTGGCTAAAAAATGACGTTTTTGATGGTAAACTGCTAAAATCGGGGATAATCATCCGCCACCTACTTTTACCCCAAAACAGCGAAGACGGCGTACAAATTTTAAAGTGGATAGAAAAGAATTTGGGCAAGCGCACCTACGTTTCTCTTCTTAATCAATACACTCCTGAGGGCGAGGCAACCACGCATCCAGTTTTAAAAAACCGCCCAACCGCGCTTGAATATAAGCGACTTGTAAACATGGCCATTTCTCTTGATATGCCAAACGTTTTCATCCAAGACGCCGCCTCTGCCTCCGCCGCCTTTATCCCCGATTTTTAGTTCGCGACTTTCGTCTGTGTGGCTTTTAACTAATTTTTCTACGCTTTTACTTTTCCCCCTTTAAGTATCTTCTTCCCACCCCTTTACTTGTACCCCTTTTAAGTATCTTTTTTCCACCCTTCACTTGTACTCTTTTAAGTACCACCTCTCCGCCACTACATTTTCCAAAACTAAAAAGCCAAGTGCAATTTCTACAATTTTACGGTCAATTCCCCCGCTAACCTTATCCCTTATTCGCCACAACAAATTTTCAAGTTGCGGCGTTTTTATTTTGAAAAAAAATAATAATATTATATAATTAATTTATGGAACAAAATTCTCAACTTAAAAAAGACTATTTAATTATCACAACTTTTATTTTGGCTTCATTCGCGCTTGAAGTCTCACTTTTTTTATTCTTAGGTTTCGGCGTGCTTCCAAAATATTTTCTTTTTGATTTCGGCTTTATTTTAATTATAAGCGGCCTTTTGTTTATCACCCCTGCGTACAAAACCAAGGTCGCCATCGCCATAACGATTTTAAGTTTGCAGGCCATCATTAACTGCGTCAACGTCACACTGTTTAACATTTTTGGCGACATCTTTACGTTTGACATGCTGACCCTTGGCAACGAGGCCGCCGCGGCTTTCAGCCTGCAATTTATTCAGTGGTGGTCGGTGATTGTAACGCTGCTTATCTTAGCCGCCGCCATCGTGGCATTTGTGTTCATCCTTAAATCGGGCAACAGAAAACCTAATTACTCTCAAAGCATCTCGCTGTTTCTTGTGCTTACATTTATATTCTCGTTCGCGTGCGGCACGGGGCTGATTAAGCTTCAAAAAAGCTATCTTGAAACCGCCTATGCTGACATTAACAATGAATATTTTGAGTCAGACAGTTACCTTTACCGCAACCTTAACGTTAAGATTTCTGCGCTTAAAAAGTTCGGCACCTTTGGCCTTTATATGACCGACATTTACCAGTCTCTTGGCATCCAAAGCGCCGCGCAAATCAAGGCCGAACAAGACGAAACCAAAAATTATATTGACAGCGCCAAAACCGTCACCGACCTCGGCCTTACCGCGGGCAACGAATATTTTGGCATCAGCAAAACCAACAACATCATCACAATTATGGTTGAGTCTTTTGAGTGGTTCGCTATTGACCCAGAGCTTACCCCAAACCTTTATTGGCTTTACACCAACGCGCTGAATTTTCAAAATTTTTACGCGCGCAACAAGACGAACGTAAGCGAAGGCATCGGCATTTTGGGAAGCTACCCGAAAGATACACAGTTTACCACCTTCTATCGCGCAAACAGTGACGTGGGCGCCCTTAGCCTGCCATTCTCGCTGCCTAATATGCTTAAAAGCCAGGCCGAAACTGAGGGTCGAGATGTCACCACTGCGTATTTTCATGACTATTACGGATATTTTTACGGCCGCAACACCGTGCTGCCATCCTTCGGGTTTGACAACTGCACCTTCCTTGAAGACCTGATCGCCAAAGCCGCCACCGACCCAGACCTTGCGGGCAAGCCTCAGGCGACGGACAAGCCTACCGAGTTTAGCGACTTTTTCTTAGACAGCGTCCTTTTTAAAGAGTACATCAGCGAGATTGCGCCCGCTAATACTGACCAATTTTACAGTCACGTGACCACGGTAAGTATGCACGGCGGCTATGATTTTTCGCGTCCGCGCCTTGAAGCCGAGGGCTATTATGACCAAGTTTTATCAAATCTTAAAAAGGCTGCCCCAACCGGCGATGAGACTACTGACAACAACTTTACCACCACGTCGTCAATAAAGAAGTGGCTTGCTGACAACGGCTATACCCTGCCAAGTGGTGACAATCTTGAAAAATTTATCAACTACAAAGCGGCCGCGCTTGACACTGACAAGGCCATCGGCATCCTGCTTGACTACCTGCGCACAAACACCGATAAAGACGGCAACGCGCTTATCGACGTCACCACGCTTATCGTGTATGGCGACCATAACACGTACATGACCAGCCTCAGCAACGCCATGAAAAACCTGGCCGAGACGGACTTGTTTACCACCGAGCTTTATCACCTGCCCCTTATGATTTATGACAAGGCGGCCGTCAATCAATACAAGACGGACACCGCAACGGCCGAGAACCCAAACGGCACCAACATCATAACCAAGTCAGCAACGACGTTTAGCATCGTGCCAACCGTTATGTTTATGCACGGGATTGACTATAAGCCGGACTTTTATCAGGGCGCCAGCCTCTTTACCGAAAACAGCGACACAGGCTTTATCTCTATCATCGGCGGCATCATTGACGAAAACTTTTTTAGCTATGACACCATTGACATTCTTTACAGCAAACTAAAAAAATCAACCCCCGAAGAGATTGAAATTTATAACAAAGCGCTTAAACATTATCAAGAAATCAACGTCGCCTATTATGAAAAACAAATTCACTTAGAGCGCATCTATAAATACAATTTG
>CAVCHC010000003.1:0-54191 GCA_963602035.1 Acutalibacteraceae bacterium
AAAATTGAGGAAAAAATGCAAAAATTATGGCAAAATTTTGAAATTTGACCTCAAAAATGCAGAAAATGCGGGATGTGTAAAAATTGCTAAGGTAGGGAAACGAAGGTGTTTTTTGTTGATGATTTAGGAAAAAATATGTTGCGCCTAGGGCTGAATAAAGTGGCAAAATTTTGGGGTGTTTTTTAATAAAAATTAATAAAAATTTTAGACGCGGGGGTACTAAAAAACACACTCAATTTTGGTTACTTAAAAATTAATAAAAAACAAATGTAACAAAAAAAGAAAACTGCTTGTTTTTTGGATATATTTTTGTTAGAATATATACAAAGGGGAAATGGGTATGTTAGACGCACGTGCGGGGCAGATGTTTAGTTTAGATGATGAAACGGTTAAGCTTATTGAAAGCGAGATGAAAACCAAAAGCAATGGGTTTTTGCTTAAAGATTTGGCGGCGCTTAGTGATGAGGAAATTTCGCTTCTTTATCGCGAGCAAATTCCGTCGGGCTTTTTAAAGGTGTTAAGCGAGCCTGAACTGGTTTCAAGCGTTTTGGAACTTTTTAAAAATAACCTAAATGTTAGTGAAACCAGCCGCGTTTCGTTTTTGCACCGAAACACCCTTTTGTATCGCTTAGATAAAGTGCACAGGCTGACGGGTCTTAATGTTAAAAGTTTTGAAGACGCGGCGACGTTTAAATCGATGATGGTGTTATTTTATGAATACAGAAAAAGAACGAATTAGTAGCCTAATTAGCGCGCTTAATTGCGAGTATAAAAACGCCGAATGCGAACTTGAATATAATTCTAATTTTGAGTTGTTGGTGGCCGTTATTTTGTCTGCCCAGTGTACGGATAAGCGCGTAAACGAGGTAACGAAGAAACTTTTTAGCGAGTTTAAGACGCCGCAAGAGTTTGATGCGCTTAGCAACGCGGAACTTGAAAAGCGCATATATTCGTGCGGATTTTATAAGAATAAGGCCAAGAATATTATTGCGTGTGCGCGCGATTTGGCGGCGCGATTTGGCGGTGTTGTTCCGGATAATAAAGAGGACTTAAAGTCGCTTGCGGGGGTGGGCGAGAAAACGGCCAACGTTGTTTTGGCAACGGCGTTTAATACGCCTGCGATTGCGGTTGACACGCACGTTTTTAGGCTTAGTCACAGGCTTGGGCTGTCAAATGGCAAAAATGTTAAACTGGTGCAAGCTGACCTTGAAAACATCATCCCCAAAAAAGATTGGTCAAAAACGCACTTGGCGCTGGTGCTGCACGGGCGGTATGTGTGCCACGCGCGCAACCCAAAATGCAGCGAGTGTAAACTAAGGCAATTTTGCAAACACGCAGAGCAGAGGTAAGGCGCGAATAAGGGCAATTTGTAAGCACGCGGAGCAAAAGTAAGGCGCGTATAAGGGCAATTTGTAAGCACGCAGGGCAGAACTGAGGCGGCGCTATTTATGGCAATAAGTATAAGTTAGTGCAAAAAGTATGCGCAAGTAGGCAAAGTAGTACAAATTGTTATGGGCTAAACGCGCTGGGTAGTTGCTAAATGTAAACGGCGCGGGGCGAGTTTAGGCCAATGCAAAAATGTTAATAATTAAGAAGGATAAATTATGTTTTTAGACAGAGTTAAGATTTTTATAAAGGCGGGGCAAGGCGGCAATGGCAAGACCTCGTTTCATACTGAAAAGTTCGTTCGTAAGGGCGGGCCGGATGGCGGTGATGGCGGCAATGGTGGCGACATTATTTTTGTTGCAGACAAGTCGCTTGACAGCCTTGTTGACTTTCGTTTTACCAAGCATTTTAGGGCCGAAAACGGACTAAATGGCGGGTCGGCCAAGTGTACGGGCAAGTCGGGCGCGCATACATATATTAAGGTTCCGCTTGGCACGGTGCTAATTGACGACGAAACCAAGCGCATTATCGCGGATTTCACCGAAGACGGCCAGCAAAAAGTCGTTTTAAAAGGCGGGCTTGGCGGTAAGGGGAATGCTAGGTTTAAAACCAGCAGGAGGCAGGCGCCGGCGTTCTCTCAAACGGGGCAACTTACCGAAGAAAAGGCGGTTTGGCTTGAACTTAAAACCATCGCGGACGTTGGCTTGGTGGGCTTCCCGAACGTAGGCAAAAGTACGCTTTTATCTATGCTTACAAGCGCAAGACCAAAGATTGCCAACTATCATTTTACAACGCTTAGCCCAAACATTGGCGTGGCGCAGGCGAACAATCACAGGTTTGTTATCGCTGACATTCCGGGGCTTATCGAGGGGGCAAGCGAGGGCGTTGGGCTTGGCCATTACTTTTTGCGTCACGTTGAGCGCACAAGGCTGCTATTGCACGTGATTGACATCAGCGGCAGCGAAGAGCGCGACCCATACGAAGACTTTAAAATCGTTAATGCTGAGCTTAAAAAATACGGCACGTCGGTAAGCGAAATTCCGCAGATAATAGTGTTAAATAAGTGCGACGCGGTGGCGGACAAAAAGCAGATAACGGCGTTTAAAACCAAGGTATCAAGGCTTAAAAAGAAGTATCCACTTGTTGAAATAAGTGCGGCGACGGGGGCTAATCTTGACGTGCTTTTAAGGGTGATTTGTGACGAGCTTGACAAACTTCCGCCTAAACAAGCGCTTGAATTTGAGCCGTTTGAATACGAGCGCCCTGACCCTAATCGCTATGAAATCGTGCGCGATGACGACGGCGCGTATGTTGTTATCGGCGGATTTATTGACGAGCTTATCCGCAACATCGTGCTTGACGACCCAACAAGTTTTGCGTACTTTCAAAAGGTGCTTAAAGATAAGGGCATTATCCGCGAACTGAAAAAGCGCGGCGCGAACGAAAACAGCACTGTCCGTATCGGCGACGTCGACTTTGATTTCGTTGAATAAAGTTACATACGTTTGTTGAATAAATTTACATACTATTGATAAAAGGCTATCCTATTGATTTAAGGGTGGCCTTTTTGTTGTTAAAGTTGAAAGTTGAAAGTTTAAAGTTTAAATGCGGCTGAGATTGCCACGCTACGCTCGCGAAAACAATAATCAGTATGGTGTAGTTTGATGTCAGCAAGCGTAAATATATTTACAACGAACACTGGCCGAAGTGAAACGTAGGTTTGGTGAGTGTAAATATGTTTACGCGGATTGCTTTTGCTTTTTATTTTTTCACCCTTCACTTTTCACTTAATGCAATGCGGGTTTGGGTATTGACAAAGTGGCGGGTTGGTGGTAAAATTCTTTTGCTTAATTGGTATTATGATGGTCAATATAAAACTAGCATATATGATTAATAATATTTGGTAATCAGTGTTAGGTTAATTGGTAAAGGAGATTTGGGTATGGTTAATGATATTTTAAGGGATGGCAGGACGCTGGTTACTGAGCACGATTTGGTGTGTTATACGCTTTTGTGTTTGGGCAATCGTGGCGTTTTTGAGATTAGCGAGGACAGCTTGCTTAGGGCGGGCGACGCGGTAACCAAAAGACATAGTGGCGACTTTGAGATGGACATTATGTTTAGCGAGGGCGAAGAGTGGCAGAGTGACGAACTTGAAGGGTATATTGCCATAATGAGCAATGAACGCAATGCCTTGCTTCGTGCGCAGAAAGAGAACGACTATTCGCGTTTTGCGGTTGGCGGGCGCATTAACGAAAGGGATATGGCGTATTGGATAGATACGTGCGGGCCGGCGGCGTTGCGTAGGTCTGACCGCACGATTTGTTCGGTTTTTGGCCCACGTAAAACGCAAAGGCTTTATCGTGACCTTGACAGAAAGACGAAGGCTAGGATGTTTTATGAAGAGGTTGCAAGCGTGGCTTTTGACCTTGACCAACTGAAAAAAGGAGAGAAAGAAAGTGTTAACAAGTAAACAACGTGCTATGCTTCGTGCGCAGGCGAATACGCTTGACGCGAGCGTGTCTATTGGGCAAAACGGGATAACTGAGACCGTGCTTGGCCAGATTGGAATGAACCTTGACAGTCACGAACTGGTTAAAATCGCCATTTTGCAAAACTGTGACATTGAGGCAAAACAGATTATCGGCAAACTTGCAAGCGTTTTGGGCGCAGAGCCAGTTCAGGCAATCGGCCGAAAGGTGGTTTTGTATCGCTATTCAAGCAAGTGCAAAAACCACGTAAAAGTAAGCACGAAATAGCAAGTAATGCGCGATACGTATTTGAATTTTGTGCACGAGAGCGCGGGATAACAAATATTTAAATAGCGAAAGTGTGTAAGATGCAATAATGTTCAAGTAGTCAACCTGTGCGCGAGGTGGTAAGTATTAAACTGCCAGAGCGTAAGCGACATTTCAAAAAGGTGGCCAGATTGTGCGCGAGGGGTTACGAACCAAGGCGGCCAGATTGTGCGCAAAGCTAATGGGTTTGCCTGAGCGTAAAGATGCAACAAGTAGGCAAAAAAGGTTGACAAAGCGGGCAATTAATTTTATAATCAAATAAACTTAGAAAAACTGTGACGGCGAACTAGTAGAGTTATGTGACCTTTAAGAGAGGTTGGGGCGTGGCTGAGACCCCAGCTAAGGCAACGCATAAGTTGAATTTCTAAGCCCGAGTTGCTTGACCAAAATCAAGACGGACAAAACCGTAAAAATGTAATGAGGCAAGTTTTTAACTTGTGAATTTAGGTGGTAACACGCAAACCGCGTCCTAAAAAGGGGCGTGGTTTTTTGTTTAAGGAGAAAACTATGAAAGACAAAATCAAACAGATAGGCGAAAGTTTTAAAAACAAAATCGGCGAGATTCGTGACGCACGCGCGCTTGAAGACCTGCGCCTTGATTTTCTTGGAAAAAAGGGGCAGATTGCGGCCTTGATGGAGAACTTTAAGACGGTGGCGGCTGAAGAGAAAAAGGAACTTGGTATGCTAATAAATGGCCTTAAAGTTAAGGTAGCTGAGGGCATTGCAGAGCGCAAGAAGGCGCTTGACGAGAAGGCCTTAGAAGAAGAGATGGAAAACGCGAAGCCGATTGATTTTACCCTGCCGGTTGACACTAGCACGGGGTCGCTGCACCCACGTACTCTTGTTTTAAAAGAGGTTGAAGACGTGTTTGTTTCGATGGGGTTTGTAATTGAAGACGGGTTTGAGATTGAAACCGAGTATAACAACTTTGACGCGGTAAACGTGCCAGCAACGCACCCAGCCCGCGATATGCAAGACACGTTTTGGCTTGACAACGGCCAAGTTCTAAAAACCCATACCAGTGCGGCGCAGAACCGCATCCTTAAAAAGTATGGCCCACATTGCAGAGCCATCTTCCCGGGCAGGTGTTTTAGAAACGAGAGCCTTGACGCGGGGCACGAAAACACCTTCTTTCAAATGGAGGGCATTGTTGTTGACCGCGAGGTGAGTGTGTCTAACCTTATCTACTTTATGAAAGAGATGTTAAAGGGCGTGTTTAAAAAAGACATCAAAGTTAGGTTGCGCCCTGGGTTCTTTCCGTTTACGGAGCCGTCGTTTGAGCTTGACGCAAGTTGTCCGTTCTGCGGCGGTAAGGGGTGCGCAAGTTGTGGCCAAAGCGGCTGGATAGAACTTTGCCCATGCGGGATGATTCACCCTAACGTTTTAAGAAATGCAGGCATTGACCCTGACCAGTATTCAGGCTTTGCGTTTGGTTTGGGCGCGGATAGGCTTGTTATGCTTAGAAGTGGGCTTGGCGATATTCGCCACCTTAACGCTGGGCGAGTTAAGCTTTTAAAACAATTCGGGACAAAGATGTAAGGAGAAAGTTATGAAGATTTCACTTAATTGGATAAAAGAGTTTGTTGACCTTGACGGCGTAACAAAAGAGGATATTGACAAAAAGTTTAACCTTATGTGCGCCGAGATTGAAAACATAGAGGTTAAAGGCGCAGACACGTATGGCGTTGTTTTTGGCAAAATTTTGGAAGTTAAAAACCACCCAGAATCTAATAAGCTGCATATTTTAAAGGTGGACGTTGGAACCGAGGTATTGCAGATTGTTTGCGGGGCGCCTAACGTCCGCGAGGGGATGATTACGTGCGTGGCGACGGTTGGCGGCGCGGTTTGTGGCCATAAAATTGGCAAGGCGAAGCTTGTTGGCGTTGACAGTTTTGGTATGTGTTGCTCAGAAGAAGAGTTGGGTATCGGGGCGGATAACAGCGGTATCATTGACGTTGATTTTGACGCGCCAATCGGGGCAGACATTAAGTCGGTTTTGCCTATTGACGATATGATAATTGAAATTGACAACAAAACGCTTACCAATCGCCCTGACCTTTGGGGGCATTATGGCTTGGCGCGCGAGTTTGCTGCGATTTTTGACAGGAGCCTTAAACCGCTTGAAACGCTTGATTTATCTAAGTTTGCGGGGCTTAAAAAGGTGCCTGTTAAGATTGAAAGTGAGGCGTGCAGAAGGTATGGCGCGCTTACTGTTGAAAACATTCAGGTTAAAAGGTCGCCAATGCCGATGCGCGTAAGGCTTAACTATGTTGGGATGCGCGATATTAACCTGCTTGCAGATTTGACCAATATTGTTATGCTTGAAGTTGGGCAACCTATGCACGCGTTTGATAACCGCAAAGTTGATTCAATCAAAGTTAGAAACGCGGTGGCGGGCGAGGTGCTTACAACCCTTGAAGGCGAGCAGCACGAGATCCCTGAAAACGCCGTTTTGATTTGTGACAAACACAATGACCCAGTTGCGATTGCGGGCATTAAGGGCGGGCTTAAATCGGGGATAGCCGACGATACGGACAGTGTTTTGTTTGAGTCAGCGAACTTTGAGGCGATTGCCATTCGTAAGGCCAGCCGCGCGATGGGGCTTATAACCGACGCCAGCCTTAGGTATGAAAAGTCGCTTGACCCCGAGATGTGTGAGGTGGCGATGGGCAGGCTGCTTAGTTACCTTCACGAGATTGACAAGGGCGTGATTGTTACAAGTGCGTTTAGCGATGTTTATTCGCGTCCGTACGCAAAGGTAAGCATTGACGTGACCAGCAAGTTTATTTCGTCTCGAATCGGCAAAACGGTTAGTGACGAACTCGTTTCCAAGATTTTAACAAAACTTGGGTTTGAGGTCAGCGGTAATGGGGATTGTTTGCACGTTAACGTGCCATCATTCCGCGCTACTAAGGACATTTCGATTAAAGAAGACTTGGTTGAAGAGGTCGCGCGTATGCTTAACTATGGCGAGTTTGAGGCCAAGCCGCTTGAATTTGAGATGCAGCCGGTTCACCAAAGCGCCGAGCACGAACTTGAATTTAATGCGAAAAAACTTTTGGCAAGTAAGTATGGCGCAAGCGAGGTTCACAGCTATATTTGGAACTATGAGCGCTTTAACGCTGAGCATAACATCGAGGCGGCTTCGTGCTTACACTTGATGGACACGACCAACGCTGGGCAAAGTGGCATTCGCGAAAAAATGCTTCCAACGATGCTTAAATTTGTTGCTGAAAACAAAGAGGAGCAACTTGGCGAGGTTAAAATTTTTGAAATAGGCCGATGCGTGCCTAATATCAAAGAAGACGGGTTGGCTAATGAAGAAAAGCACCTGTGTGTTGCGTTTGCAAGCAAAACTAAGTCGCAAGAAGAGTTGTTTTTTGACTTAAAGAAATTTATTGTTGACTTTTCAGTGAACTTTGTTGGGTTTACGCCTGAGTTTGTAGCGGGTGAAACTGGCGCAAGCTTCCATAAGAAAAACAGTTGCGTTGTTGCGTTTAGGGGAACTAACCTTGGCGTGATGGGCGTTATTAGTCCAAAAATCACCGCGACGATTGATAAGAAACTAAACATCGTTGGCGCTGAGTTTAATTTTGCGTTGATGGTTAACCAGCACGACTATCCAAAGAAAGTTCAGGTGCCTACGCAATATCAGTCAACCAACCTTGACCTTAACTTTAAGGTTGATAAAAACACGAAGTATGCTGACGTTGTGCGCGTGCTTTCAAAAATTCGCAACAAGATTTTGGTTGGATACCACCTTGTTGAAGTGTTTGAAAGTGAGGCTCTTGGCGATAAAAAGAGTATGCTTTTTGAGTTTGAAATCAATGGCAAAGACCATACACTTACGGGCGCTGAAATTGATGCCTTCCTGCGCGACACCATTGCGCTTATGGAGAAAAATGGTTACAGCCTTAGATAGGCTTTGTTAAATCAAAATAAAAACCCCGGCGGGGGTGCACATAATTTGTTTGTGGTGCACTTTACTGCTGGGGTTGTTTTTTTGTTGAAAGCAGGGTTGTGTACGGCGGGGTGATTTGCATCTTGGGGGCAAAGATAAGGCAGATGGCGGCAAAAAGAAGGCTAAACGATGCTGCGGTTATGTAATAAATTTTAAAGTAAGGTACTATTAGCGCGCTTATATATAAAAACAGTCCGCACAACAAAAATGGCTTAAAATTAACGTGCCTAAAAAGGTTTGAAATGGTCAGTTGATGGGTGCGCTTTTTGCGCAAATTCGCTTCCGTTTTTGGAATAGGAAAGGTGTTTTTTTCTTTTAAAAGTGCAAAAATTTCATAGTTGTTAAGGATGGTAACGGACGGGTAATTTTCTGCATTTTTGGGGTTAAAATCGCATTTTTTGGCCAAATTACATAAAATAAACAGCGATTTTGCGTTTTTTGAGCGCGCAAGTTTGATGGCGTTTAACTGGGTTTGTTCGTCAATTTCGGTTTGGTTAAAGGCGATAACTATTAGTGTTTGTTTTTGCTTGTCAAACAGAAAATTGTTGGTTTTTTCAAAGGTGAAATCGGGGGTAAGAAGGGCTTTAAAAAATTTTGCATTTTCTGTTTCGGGGCTGGTTAAAAAGTGAAACATAACGGCGTCTTTAAATTTAAGTTCTTGGGCTTTAAGGTTAAGGCGGTTATCTCGTTTTTTGCGGAAATGAACTATCTCGGTTGCAACAATTGTAACCAGCGCTGCGCTTATTAAAATTGATAAAATGGGCGACTTAAATATTTTAAGCCCCCACGCGTAAAACACCAGCAAAAGGGCGGCGATAATAAGAATCAAATTGGTGATTTTGCTTAATTTGGTTTGGTAATTTGTGTCCATAATTAAATTATTAACAAAAGTGGGCGATTTAGTATAATTTGGTTGAAAATTGTGTAAAAAAGTGTATAATAAGGCAAGGAGAAAACTATGTTTGGGAAAAAGAAAAGAGAGTTGGTTACGTCCGGGTCGGGCGACCTTAACAGTATGGTTGAGCTTACGCTTTTAGACCCGCGCGCGACTGAAAAGGACGTTTTTTCGCTTTGTAATATTGCTTATAAAAACAGGTTTGCGGGCGTTGTTGTTTTTCCTATGTATGTTAAAACGGCTAAGGAGTTTATAGCAAAAAAACTTGACGACGCGATTAAGGTTATTGCCGCGATTGACTTTCCGTTTGGCGGCGGCGAGGTGTCTGTGGTTGTGGCGGCGGCCAAAAAGGCGTTTAGCGACGGAGCGGACGAGGTTGACGTGTGCGTTAATACGGGCAAAATTAAGGATGGCAATTTTAAAGACATCAAAACGTGTTTTTCGCGTATCGTTCGGGCAAGCAAGGGCAAAATTACAAAGGCCACGATTGAAACAAGTTTTCTTAACCGCGAAGAATTGAGTTCTCTTATGCGCGTTTTGGTTAAGGCGAAAGTTGATTTTGTTATGACCAACACGGGCTTTGGCGATGGCGGGGCGACGCCTGAAATCGTTGAAACCCTTAACGCGATGGGCAAGGGCAAGGTTAAGGTTAAAGCGTCGGGCGGGGTAACCAACCGCATTATCGCTAACGACTGCGTAAGGATGGGCGCCGAACGAATTGGCACCAGTCGCGTGATTTAAAATCTTGTTGATGAATTGTTGTTTTGTGACGGTAAAGCAAGTGGCTTACAAAAATTTAATAAATTAAAGACGCAGAATTGGCGCAAAAAACGAAAGGACGAAAGTGATAAACTTTATAAAAATAAATTTACAAAAAACGCAAAATTGTAAAATTGCAATTTGAAAAAAAACGCAAAATTGGCGTAAATGCGTGAAAAAAGTAAGGAAAAATTGATGGAAAAATTTATAACGAAAAACAGTGAAGAAACGGCTGATTTGGCTAAAAATATCGCAAAAAAGTGCAAAAAGGGCGATATTTTATTGCTTTTTGGCGATTTGGGGGCGGGTAAAACCGTGTTTTCTAAGGGTTTTGTTAGTGCGTTTTCTGGCGCGCAGGTGACGTCGCCTACGTTTACGATTGTGAACACCTATGAGGGCGATGTGCCCGTTTATCACTTTGATTTGTATCGCATAAATGACGCCGAGGAACTTTTTATGATTGGCATTGAAGAGTATCTTTATGGCGATGGTATAACCCTTGTTGAGTGGCCAGAGCGCGCCATTGAAGTTTTTCCTAAATCTGCCAAACGCGTGACGATTAAAAAACTTGACGACACGCGCCGCGAGATTACGGTTGAGTAAATGATACTGGCGTGATTGCGGTCGAGTAAATTTTAAATGCGTTACGATGTGCGGGTTGAAAGATGCGCGGATTGAAAAAGGTCTTAGGTTTTTGTTAAGATGCGCGGGTTGAAAAAGACTTTGAATTTGTGTTATGTTTGTGTTAAAAAAGCTGAATTTAAAAAGTAAAGGAATGAAAGGTATGGTTAATTTGTGTTTAGATTTGTCAGCGGGGAACCACATTGCGCTTTTGGGCGACGGGTTTGTTGAGGAAAGGCTGCCGCAAAAGGGCGACGTGAAAAGCGACGACTGTTTAAAGGTGGTGGACGAGTTTTTAGGTAAGCACGGCCTTAAAATCGGCGACGTCGATGTTATCACGGTGTGTGTTGGGCCGGGTAGTTTCACGGGGCTTAGGGTTGGTGTGACGCTAGCGAAGGGGCTAAGCGCGGTTAACCCGATTAAGATTGCGGCGGTTGACGGCTTTGCGCTTTTGAGGGGGACGGCGGCGCCCGTTTCAAAAACCGACCGAAACGTTTATGTCATCAACGGGTTTGGCGATTTTTATTACGTTCAGTTTTGTGGCGAAAGCAAGTGCGTGGCGACGGCTGAGGTTATTAATTTGATTAATAAGGCTAAACAAAATGGCGGGCGCGTTGTTACAAGCGAGTTGGTCATGAGAAAACTTGGCCTTGAAGACGCGGTTATTGCGACGCCGCAACTAGTGAAGGTGGCACGCGAACTTGAAAATGGCGGCAATTTTGTTGACCCCGACGCGCTTGAACCACTGTACTTGCGCGCAAGCCAAGCCGAAATCGAAAGAGAGAAAAAATTGAAAGGTGGTAATAGGACTTAACCCCCTCTGTCGCTATGCGACGACCCTCCCCCAAGGGGGCGGAGCTTGTTTAACATATTAATAATCAACTAACTTTTAACTTTTCACTCTTCACTTTTAACTACTAAGCATCGCGTGGTTTTGGGGATTGCCACGTCGCTGGCACTCCTCGCAATGACAGATATTAACAAGTCGATTGTTATATAATAATTTTGATAAGGAAGTAATGATGGACAAACTAAGGATAACTAAGGCGGGGGTAGGCGATTTTGAACCTATCTTTGCGCTTGAACAGGCGGTTTTTGGCCTTGAAAGCAAAGACAGCCTTTTGCGGGCGCTGCGCTCACCAAGTTTTGACTATTTTAAGGCCGAAATAAACAATGGCGCGGCTGAGGCAGGTAATCTGGTCACTGCGGCGGCTGGGAGTGACAAGGTGGCCGGTAGTGAGAATTCGGCGGCTGACAATGCTAAGACGGCTGGTAGTGAGAACGCGGCGGCTGGTAATGCTAAGGCGGCTGAGGCGGGGCGCAGGCTAGTTGGCTTTATTGCTACCAACAACTTGTCGCCGGAAGGTGAGATTTTGTCAGTAGCGGTGGATGAAAATGCGCGTAACAAGGGGGTTGGCAAGGCGCTTTTGTCACACGCGCTGGGGTATTTGAAAACTAAGGGCGTTGAGAAGGTGTTTTTGGAGGTCGCAGTTGACAACGTGGCGGCGATTGCGCTTTATCGGGGTGCGGGGTTTGACGACCTGTACGTACGAAAAGACTATTATAATGACCACGGGCACGGCGTTGACGCGCTGATTTTGGTAAAAAACATTTAACGGCGATAAAATTAACACGCTGATTTGGTTAAAAATATTTAATGGCGAAATGACGACAAACTGATTTTGGTAAAAACATTTAATGGCAAAATGACGACACGTTGGTTTCAAGTTAAAATATTTAATTTTGACATTTTTAGGGCGGGGTGCATAAGAAAAAGCAGAGGGCTTTTTATGGACAACTCCGTTTTGACGTTTGGCGAAAAGGGCAACCCCGCGATTGTGTTTTTTCATGGGTGGGGTGGCGGTTTTTCGTCTTTTTTGTTTTTTGCGCAACAACTTTCAAAAAAGTATTTTTGCGTTGTTTTTGACTTTAACGAGATGATAAATTCGGCACCGCCTAAGCGGATGGAAGATTTTGCGCGCGAGGTTAAATCTACGCTTGACGAACTGAACGTTACGAGCGCCTTTGCGGTTGGGCATTCGTTTGGCGGGCGCGTAATTGCAAAAACCGCCACAATCTTTCCTGAAATTTTTAAAAAAATTTTGTTAGTTGATAGCGCGGGCTTGCCACCACGAAGAAGTTTGTGGTATCATATTAAAGTAGGGTGGTTTAAATTTAACGTCCGCCTTGCGCGCGCGGGGCTTATTAAAAAAGAACGCCTGGCGCGGTTTGGGTCACGCGATTATATGGCTTTAAATAGCGTGGCTAAACAGACTTTTAAAAATGTGGTTAATGAAAACTTGACGCCGTGTTTTGCGTCCATCCGCGTGCCGACTCTAATCTTTTGGGGCGAAAAAGACCGCGAGACGCCGCCCGCTATGGCCAAAAAGCTTAACAAAATAATCAAGGATAGCGGCATAGTTTGGGTAAATGGCGCGGGGCATTTTAGTTATCTTGACGCGCCGCAGTTGTTTATGGCGGTTGTTTTAGAGTTTTTTAAATAGCGGTGAAATGGCCGCTGCGAGTAAACACACTGACTTGAAATAAGGACGGCCGCTGAGGATAAATGCGTTGGCGTAAAAATATGTGTGGCGGATAGCCTAAGGTTAATCGCTTATTTAATCGTATTGACGGTGGCGGGTAGACATCCATTGTTGGATATTGCGACGATGTTTGTAGATAATCGCGCTGGTAACAAAAAAGTGGCGATGTTTTACGTAAATAATTAGATAGATACTTAGATAAATACGCTAACTTAAATATAAATACACTTACTTAAATATGTGAGGCGGGCTTAATAAAGGAATGCTTGGAGGAGATATGAATTTGAATTTGTTGTTGGCTGAACCTGTTAATATGCCAGCCCCTTTGGGGTTTGACAGTTGGCTTACGTTTTGGCTTGTTATCGTTATTTCGGCCGTTAATGCGGCTATGCTTTGTATGGCGGGGTACCGATTTTTGCAGGTTTTGCAGCTTTCTAACTATCGGCTTAGCGGGTACGTAAGCTGGATAAAAGAAGACAAGGGCGCGTATTGGGGGCGGCTTGTTATTTTGACGTTTTTAAGTTCGGCCGCGCTTTTGATAACCAACGTGCTTTTAGAAAACTTTTTCGTTTATAAAATTATGACGTATTTGGGGCTGGTTTTCTATTTTCTGTTTGTTACGATTTTTGTTATCAACCAGTTTAACGTGCCGAAAAAAACGCCGCTGCAATACACTCACCGAATGAACAGGCTTATTGGCGTTATGTTTGTTTTGATATTTACGGCGACGCTGTTTTTGCTTAATTTTACTACCATCTACGTGCCGTTTTTTAAGTATGGCGCGGTTGGGTTTACGCCTATGCTTTTGCCGATATTTATCTTGATTGCTTATTTTATCACGTGGCCGTATGAAAAGCTTAACAACAGGCATTTTATCAAACTTGCTGAAAAGAAATTAAGCACGCGTGACGACCTTATTCGTATCGGCATAACGGGCAGCTTTGGCAAAACCAGCGTTAAAAACATTCTTGCAACGATGCTTAGTGAAAAGTACAGCGTGTGCGCGTCGCCATACAGTTTTAACACGCCGCTTGGAATTTCAAAAACAATCAACGAAAACCTTGAAAGTTCGCACCAAATTTTTATCGCCGAAATGGGCGCAAGGTATAAGGGCGACATCGCCGAACTTTGTGAACTTGTTAAGCCAAGTATCGGCGTTTTAACGGGCATTGGCAATCAGCATCTTGCCACGTTTAAAACCCAAGAAACCCTTAATGCAACTAAGTTTGAGTTGGTTGAGGGGACAAGCGGGGTTGTATTCTTTAACGGCGATAAAGAGAGTATGAAGCCGCTTATTGACAAAACGAATAAGACCAAATTTGTTTCAAACATAACGGCGACGGACGGGCTTATTCACATCGAAAACCTTAAAACCACGCTTGAAGGAAGCGAGTTTGACCTTGTGACCGTCACGGGGCGGGCGCATGCTAAAACGCAACTTCTTGGCAAGCACAATGTTTCAAACATCCTTTTGTGCGCGATGGTTGCGTTTCACCTTGGGCTTACGCTTGACGAGATTGCGCACGCGACAGGTAAACTTACGCCAGTCAGTCACCGGCTTGCGCTTATGCCATCGGCCAATTCACTTATTGTTATTGATGATGCATATAATGGAAGTGTTGAGGGGGCAAGGGCTGCTCTTGACGTTTTGGGTGAGTTTGAAGGCAAAAAGTTTGTTATAACCCCCGGCCTTGTTGAGCTTGGAAGCGAGCAGTTTAACTCTAATTTTGAGTTTGGGCGTGACCTGGCGCGCGTGGCCGACTTTGTTATCATCAATGGCATAACCAACTTTGACGCAATTTCAAGCGGGCTGGTTTTTGCGGGTTTTGACCCTGACAAAATCTTGCGCGCGGGCAGCACTAAGCAGGCCGTTGAGGTTATGAGCAAGTTTTCAAAAGCGGGGGACGTGGTTTTGTTTGAAAACGATTTGCCAGATAACTTTGCCTAAAAAAGGAGGGCTATGGAAACAATCGGTTTCATTTTTGGCGGGAAGTCGGCCGAGCACGAGGTGTCGGTTATAACCGCAATGCAGATAATTTCAGCTTACACTAAGGAAGAATGCAACGTTCTTCCTATTTTTTTGGATAAAAGCAATAATTGGTTTGTTTTTGACGCAAAAAAGGTTGCTTTAAGTGACTTTGCGCGCGAAAAACTTGACGCTAAGATTTTTTCACCCGTGCGGCTTGATAAAAGTGAAATGTGCCTAATTTTGCAGCGCGGGAAGAGGGCAGAAAAGATTAAACTTGACGCGTGCGTTAACCTGTGTCACGGCGGACTTGGCGAAAATGGGCAACTTGTTGGCGAGTTTGAGGCGTGCGGCATTCCCATCTCATCGGGCGACAGCATCGGTCTTGGCGTGGCGTTTGATAAGGTACTTAGCAAGTTTTTGTGCGCGGCGGATGGCATACCCGTTTTGCCTTGCGTTTGGTTTTTTAAAGACGAGTGGGAGAACGCGCCGACCAAGATTATAAGCGAGCTTAATCGTATGAAATTTCCGCTTATCGTAAAGCCCGCGCGGCAGGGGAGTTCGATTGGCATAAGCCGCGTAAACAACGCTACTGAACTGGTTTCGGCCGTGCGCGTTGCCTTTGAGTTTGACAACAAGGTTTTGGTTGAACACGCGATTGAGAACGCACGCGAGTTTAACTGCTCAGCGCTTGGAATGGCGGGCGACGACGTGATGATTAGCGACGTTGACGAGCCGATAAAAAAACACCAACTTTTGTCTTTTGAAGACAAATACATTGGCGACGCGAAAGGTGTAAGTATATCAAAATTTGGCAATGCGAAAGGCGTGGGGCTCATCAATAACGTCGACGCGAAAGGCGCGGGTGACGCAAGAGGCGGCGTTTTGGCGGGCGGTTCTTCTGGCGCGTTTGGCGAGAAGGTTGTAAGCGCAGGGCAGGCTAAAAATGGCGATGAGGGCGGCACGAAGGTAGCTAATTCGTCGGGCGGAATTAAGGGCGGCGCGTTGTCAGCAAGCGGCGGGCGAATCTATCTTAAAGATGCGAAACTGGCCAAAAAGGTAAGGGAGTTGACGGCGCAGGCGTTTAGGCTGCACGGGCTTAGGGGGGTGTGTCGCGTTGACTTTTTGTTTGACCCTAAGCGCAAAAAACTTTATCTTAATGAAATCAACACCATACCGGGGTCGCTGGCGTTTTATTTTTGGACGCGCGCGGGGATGAGCACAACAGCGTTTGTTGACCGCCTTATCGAAATCGCAAAAACCGCGAACGCAAGAAAGGCCGAACTGAAAGACGAGTATATAACGAAACTGCTAAAATAGGCAATATTTCAACTTTAAACTTTTAACTTTCAACTTTAATTTTAGTGCTGGGTGATTTTGGCGAGGGTGTGGTTGATTTTTAAAAGGGCGGTTTTTATAACGGCGTCTTGCGTTGCGCTTGCGCCGATTAAAAGCGACTGAATTTTTTGCATTTCGGCGGCGGTAAGATAGTTGCTTTCAAGGTCAAAATCGGGGGAAATTTCAATTCCTCCGTTTTTTCCTTGCGTGCAAAAAATGGGAAGCCCCGCGGCGCTGATTTGGTCAACATACCGATAAATGGTTTTAACCGACACCTCAAACTTTCGCGCAAGTTGGGCGCTTGTACACTTTTTCTTTTCAATAAGGGTTAAAATTATCCCGAATATTACAAAATTGTTCATAGCCCTTATTATATGCAAACGCGCAAAAAAGGCAAACAAAAATAAACATATGTTTATAAATTGTGCAAGTTGTACATAAAATTAGGGCAAAAAGTCAAGCGGTTTCTTACAAAAACGCAAATAAAAGAGTTGGTTAATTTATTTGCAAATTTTTTTATAATTTTGTATACTTTAAGCAAAGGGAAGATATATGTTTGGGAAAATTAACGAAAAGGCAAAAAATCAGGCGTATTTAAAAGCGGTAAGCGAGCGAAACAAACAGGTGGCGCTTGAAAGGGCGGCGCGTCCGCAACTTAGTGGTCGTGACGCGGTTATTGAGGGCAGCAAAGAGGTTAAGGTTCAGTCTAAGGCGCATCCAAGAGCCATCATTAATAACCACATCGCCGATATGAAGTATTACAGCGATTGGCGCGAAAGGCTGACGGACGCACGCAAGCCTCAACTTAGCGCAAGCGAAAGCGGGTCACAGGGGTCGCGCTTTGATTTTGATGACAGCCGTTTTGGCGAAACTGAGCGAGACGACGTTGCTATCGGGCGCGAACGCGGGATGGAGATGGACGAAAAAACGGTTGAGCCGAAACTTAGGCCATCAACCAAGTCTATTTTTGATAGGCAGTATCCCGAAGACACGGGCAGCGACGTTGATGACGACTTAAAGTTTCTAGACGACTTTTTTGCTAGGCGCGAACGAGCAGTAACCCCCGTACGCGAAGAAAAGAAAGAAGAGCGCACGGTCACCGATACGCCGAAATCGTTTATCAACCGCAAACTTATAAGGCGCACGACGGATGCGCGTAATGACGACACGGCCGCGCAATCAGCGGGTAGTGCCGCCGCGTTTGACGATATGCAAGATGGCGCGTTTGATGAAAACGAAGCCCAAAGCGACGCGTTTGGTATTGACGATTTTGAGCAGTCAATTTTGCCAACGCATACATATGATGAAATAGTAGACGTTGCGCAAGAGGTTAACCACGGCGCGGGGCTTGCCGAAAAGAAAAAGGCGCCAAAAAAGCCAAGTGCGCCACGTAAAAAGAAGAAAAAGTTTGATGCCGACATCATTGGCGCGTCAGGTTTTTTCACGTTTAGATAGGCGGCTTAATTCGACGGGCTTAAATTTGAAACTAAAAACAAAATTAGTTGTAAAAATATAAAAAATTAAGATACAAAAATCAGTACGCGAAAATATAAAGAATAAAAATGCAAAATTTGGTTGCGTAAATATAAAAATTAACAACACGAATCAGTAACGAAAAAATACAAAAATCACTAACACAAAAATAAAAATATCAAGATACAAAATCAGGGACTGCTATGAAATTTTTGAACAAACTTAAAGAGGTTGCGCTTTCGCTTTTGCCCGTTGTGGCAATTTGTTTGTTCGTGCATTTTTTCATCAGTCCGTTTGAGACGCGCGTGATAGTTAATTTCATCATCGCGGTGGGCGTTATCATCGTCGGCGAGGCACTGTTTTTCTTGGGCGTTGACGCGGCGATTATCCCGATGGGCGAGATTGTTGGCAACTCGTCAAACAAGGGGTCTAAGTTTTTTGTGCTTGTTATTTTTGGGTTTGTTTTTGGCCTTTTTGCAACGATAGCAGAGCCCGACGTATCCGTTTTGGCGGGGCAGGCGGTTGGGCTTGGCGTGGATATTGGGCGGCTGACGTTTATCTTCCTTATCGGCGCGGGAGTTGGCGTGTGCGTTGCGCTGGCGCTTATAAGAATTGCAACAGGCGTTCCGTTTAAGGCGGTTTTGGCCACGATTTGCATTGCGATTTTGGTTTTGTGTGTGTTTGTTCCTAACTCGTTAGTTGCGCTTAGTTTTGACGCGGGCGGGGCGACGACGGGCATTATAACGTCGCCATTTTTGATAGCGATTGCGTCGGGTATTTCAACCAAAAAAAGCAAGCGCGGCGAAGATAACTCGTTTGGCGTTATTGGTATTGCCTCTCTTGGGCCGGTACTAGCGCTTTTGTTGTATTTTTTGATTAAGCGCACGGCGGGCGTAACTGGCGGCGCGGCTGAGGAGACAACTTCAACCATCGGCGAAATCATTGGCGGGCAGCTTGAAGCCACAAGCCTTAGCATTCTGCCACTTATGCTGTTTTTCTTTATCTATGAACTGATTTTTGTTAAGCTGCCTAAAAAGAAGGTGGGCGCGCTGTTGTTTGGCGGGCTTGTTACCTTTGTTGGGTTGTTTATGTTTTTGTTTGCCATTGAGTTTGGCTTTATTTCTATGGGCAGGGCGCTGGGCGCGTTTTTGTCTACCACATCGGCGGCGGTTGTTATAATTTTTAGCGTTGTTTTGGGGTTTATTATCACCTTTACGGAGCCAGCGGTTATGATTTTGGGGCGCCAGATAGAGGACGTTACGGGCGGGCACATCAAGGCCAAAACCGTTTTGATTTCAATCGCGATTTCGATGGCGTTAGCAGTTGGGCTAAGCGCGCTTAGGATAGTTTTTAACATTAATTTTGTTTATATCGTTGCGGCGGGGTATGCCGTGGCGCTTATTCTTATGCTGTTTTCAAGCAGTTCGTTTACGGCCATCGGGTTTGACTCGGGCGGGGTTGCAAGCGGGCCAATAACGGCCGCGTTTATCTTGCCTCTTATGCTGGGGTTGGCTGACGGCGCTGAGGGGTTTGGCGTTATCGCGTTGGTTGGGCTTATGCCGATAATTGTGCTTCAAATTTTGGGCATTGTTTATCAAGTTCAGCTTAAATCTATCGCACGCAAAAGGCAGAAACAGGCGCTTAGAATTGCCTATGAAATGGATATGCTAAGTAGCATTGACGCGTTAAAGAAAGAAAGTTTGCGCGCTAGGCGAAAAAAGGAGAAACAGGGTGAAACAGATTAAAGAAAAGCGTTTTAAACTGCGCGATGTTGACAGCCTTAAAATGTGCGTGTTTATCGTTAAACGCAGCAAGGAAGACGAGATAAAAAAAGACCTTTTGGCGCTTGGCGGAAAGGTGTTGTCGGTGTGCCCGGGGGTGGGCGTGTCTCACTCATCAATGTTTGAGGCGGTAAGCAGGACGGGCGACCCGTGCGTGGTTATTTTTGCGGCGGCAAGGCGAGAGGACGCGCGAAACATCATTGCGCATATCAGCCTTAAAAACGAGATTTTTTTAAACGGTAACGGGCGCGCGTTTGATGTTGATATAAGCGGGTATCTTGGCGCGAAGGCGTTGTTTTTATAGGAGGGCGGTATGGAAATTTTTGACGAGATTTTTGATAAAAACGATTACAAACTGGTTGTTGCGGTTGTGGCGCGCGGGTACTCTGGCGAGGTCATAAATATGGCCAAGGCGGCGGGCGCAAGCGGGGCGGTTGTGTTGTCGGGCACGGGCGCGGGCGAAAGTCAGCACACGTTTTTTGGCCTTACCGTTAACCCAGAAAACGAGGTCATTTTAATCGTGACCCCGCTTGATATTGTTGTTGACGTTATGGGAAATATCTATCGCGCCGTTGACTTTAAAAGCCGCGCAAGAGGGCTTGTTTTTGCCCTGCCTATTGACGACGTGACGGGTATGAGCCACGCGAAAGTTGAGGAAGAATAGAACCGCACGTTGTGCGGTAAGTGAAAAGTTAAAAGTGAAAAGTGAAAAGAAATTGATTGTTTTACAATGGCATTATTTCAACTTTAAACTTTAATTTTGCTGGCGGAGAGGATGGTTTTGGCGATAAGAGCGGTGCCGTTTTTGAGGCCGCTTTTTTTGAGCGCGGTTTTAAGGTTTGATGCGTCTTTAAGCGTTTCGTTTACGGCCGAGACAAGTTGCTCTCGGGTAAGGGCTTGCTGAGAGAGGACGTGCGCGTAACCGCACTGTTTAAAGTACTCGGCGTTTTCAATCTGGTCGCCTCGGCTGGCGCCTTTTGGCAAGGGGATAAGCAGCATCGGCTTGTTGGCAAAGGCCAACTCAAAGATGGTGTTAGACCCCGCGCGGCTTATAACCACGTCGGCGGCGGCTATCAGTTCGGGCATATTTGACGCGAACTCGATTTGGCGATAGTTTGCGTTTTTGATGGCTTTTGTGTTGCCTTTGCCCGTTACGTGCACCACGTAAAACGACTTAGTAAGTGCATCCAAGCTTTCGCGCACGGCCGAATTGATGGCAGTTGCGCCCAGCGAGCCGCCCGTTACCAACAGCACTTTTTTATCCGCGGGAATGTTTAGTTTAAGTTTGGCTGCGGCCTGAGTTGGCAGATTTTCAAACTCTTTTTGAAGGGGTGAACCCGTAAAAACGCCCTTGCTTTTAAAGGGTTCGGCGGTTTTTTCAAAGGTGGTGCAGACGGTGGTGGCGTAGCGCGAGCCTATCTTGTTAGCAAGCCCCATAGACAGGTCGCTTTCGTGGCAAACGATAGGAATTTTAAGGCTTTTTGCGGCCAAGATTACGGGCACAGACACGAACCCGCCCTTAGAAAAAACCACACTGGGGCGCAGTTTTTTAAGTATCTTTTTGGCCTGACTAATCGCGCGCAAAAGTTTGAAGGGAAGGGCGAGGTTAACAAGTATTTTTCCGCGAACCAATTTTACGGCGCTTATGCCATAAAAGGTGGCGGATGTTTTTGTTTTTATAAGGTTTTCTTCAATAGAGTTAAGTGACCCGATGTAACAGATATGTGAAAAGTGCTTTTTTAGGGTGGGGTACAGAGCAAGGTTGCCTGTGACGTGCCCGGCGGTGCCCCCGCCAGTTAAAACGATGGTGTTTTTCATAAAAATCTCCTTATCTTAGTTTATGACAAGTCAACAAAAAAAATAAGCGCGCGCGCAATGCAAGAAAAAATAAGGGTTTGGCGCGTTTTTTGTTTGCGTGAAAGATAAAAAAATGGTATAATAAAGAAAAATTGAAACAAAAGGACGATTATGGCAAACAAAAGTTATGACGCAAAAGACATACAGGTTTTAGAGGGGCTGGACGCGGTTAGGCTGCGCCCGGGTATGTATATAGGAACAACGGGGCCAAAGGGGCTTCATCATCTTTTGTGGGAGATTGTTGACAACGCGATTGACGAGGCGGCCAACGGGTATTGTGACCGCGTTATCGTTACGCTTAACGATGATGGAAGTTTGACGGTTGAAGATAACGGCCGTGGTATCCCCGTTGACATTCATCCAACCCTTAAAATAAGCGCGGTTGAGGTGGTTTATACCAAGCTGCACGCGGGCGGTAAGTTTAACAATGAAAACTATGCCTTTTCAGGCGGGTTGCACGGCGTTGGTGCGTCGGTTGTTAACGCGCTTTCAAAGTGGCTTGAAGTTGAGGTGTGTCGCGGGGGCAAAAAGTACGCAATGCGCTTTGAAACCATCACCAAAAATGGCAAGACGCACGGCGGGGTGCCTATGGCGCCGCTGGCAGAGGTTGGCAAGGCGATAAAAAGCGGAACCAAGGTCACCTTTATGCCTGATGACACGATTTTTGAAACGGTTGAGTTTGACTTTGACGTGATTTCTAAGCGCTTACGCGAACTTGCGTTTTTAAACAAGGGGCTTGAAATCGTTTTGATTGATGACCGCAAGATTGAGGGCGCAAGCGAAAAGGTGGTCACGTATAAATACGAGGGCGGTATTGCCGATTTTGCTAAGTTTATGAACGAGGGCAAAAACGTGCTTTATGACACGCCGATTGTTATCGATACCGAGAAAAATGGCATCAAAGTTTCGGTTGCAATTCAGCATACTGACGCGTATACTGACAATATTTTCAGTTATGTTAACAACATCCCAACAAGCGAGGGTGGCACCCACGAGGCGGGGCTTAGAAGCGGCCTAACCAAGGTTTTAAATGACCTTGCGCGCAAAAACGGTACGCTTAAAGACAAAGACGCTAACTTTATCGGCGATGACTTTAAAGAGGGGCTTACGGCCGTTTTGCTTGTTAAGATGAAAAGCGTTCAGTTTGAGGGGCAAACCAAAACCAAACTGGGCAACCCAGAGGCTAAGCCTGCGGTTGAGGCGGCGGTTATTGACGGCCTTAGTGACTATTTCAAAGAAAAGAAGACGGCTAAGGTTTTAAACCAGATTTTAGACAAGGCGGTGGGCGCGTGCAAGGTAAGAGAAGCCGCGCGAAAAGCCAAAGAAATAACAAGGCAAAAGAATGCGCTTGACGGGGCAAGTTTGGTTGGAAAGCTTGCAAGCTGCACGGGCAAAAACGCCGAAAACAACGAGTTGTTTATCGTTGAAGGTAAGTCCGCAGGTGGCACGGCTAAACAGGCGCGAGACAGGTATTTTCAAGCGATACTTCCGCTTAGGGGTAAGCCGCTTAATGCTGAGAAAAAGCGTATTGACCAAGTTTTGTTAAACGAAGAAATACGCACGATTATAACGGCGCTTGGCGCGGGAATTGGCGAAGACTTTAACCTTGACGACTTAAAGTATCACAAGGTTATAATTCTTGCCGATGCAGACCAAGACGGTGCGCACATTCGTGCCATACTTTTAACATTTTTCTATCGCTATATGCGCGAGTTGGTTACCGAAGGGCACGTGTATATCGGGATGCCGCCGCTTTATAAGGTGTATAAAAAAGACGTTGAGGAGTATGTTTACAGCGACAACGAGTTGCCAGACGCCATCGCGCGAATAGGCAAAGGGTACAGCATTCAGCGATACAAAGGGCTTGGGGAGATGAGCAATGACCAACTTTGGGACACGACGATGAACCCTAAGGCGAGGTCATTAATTCGCGTGTCTATTGACGACGTGGCGGAGGCTGAAAAGATGATAACCATCTTGATGGGCGACGATATTGAGTCTCGTAAGCAATACATCAGCGAGAATGCTGACTTTAACAAAAAAGACGATTTTAAACCTGTAACGAAATAATAAACAGAATTAAACCGCAAACTTAATTTCAAAAAGTGATTTAATCTTTAACGCAGAAACTAAGGAGATATTATGAGCGAATTTGACAAAAACGATGGGCTTGAAAAGGTTAATCTTGAAAGGGTTAATATTGAGGCCGAAAGCCAAGACGGGGCAACCAAGATTAAGCCTAAAAAGAAGGGCGTTGGCGAGGTGGTTTTGGCCAAAGACCTGTATCTTAAACCGCTTGACCAGGTAATTAATGACAGTATGATGCCATACAGCGAGCACGTTATTCTTGACCGTGCGCTGCCGAGGGTTGAAGACGGGTTAAAGCCTGTGCAACGTCGTATTCTTTATACGCTTAACGAACTTGGCATAACGCCTGACAAGCCGCACAAAAAAAGCGCGCGTATCGTTGGTGAGTGTTTGGGTAAGTATCACCCGCACGGCGATACCAGCGTGTATGACGCGATGGTTAGGCTTGCGCAGGGCTTTAATATGCGCAACACCTTGATTGACGGTCACGGTAACTTTGGGTCAATCGATGGCGATGACGCGGCGGCTATGCGTTACACTGAGGCCAGAATGACGCCGCTTGCGCTTGAAATCTTGCGCGACCTTGACAAAAACACGGTTGAATGGACGCTTAACTTTGATGACTCGTTAAAAGAGCCTGTTACGCTTCCGTGCAGATTTCCTAACCTTTTGGTTAACGGCGCGAATGGCATTGCGGTTGGGCTTGCAACAAACATCCCAACGCACAACCTTGGCGAAGTGATTGACGGGTGCGTTGCCTTTATTGACAACCCTAACATAACGCTTAGCGAGATGATGAAGCGCATCAAGGGGCCAGATTTTCCTACTGGCGGCTTTATTATCGCGGGTGACGATTTGGTTAAGGCGTATGAAACGGGCAAGGGCAAGATAATTTTGCGCGCTAAGGTTCACATTGAGGGGGCGGATGGCGACAAGAAAAATATCGTTATTGACGAGTTGCCTTATCAGGTCAACAAGGCGAACCTGCTTCAAAAAATTCTTGAACTTAGGGATACAAAAAAAGAGGAACTTGCGGGCATTGCTGAAATCTGTGACGAAAGTGACAGGGCGGGTATGCGAGCGGTGGTTCGCGTTAAAAAAGATTTTGATGCTAATAAAATCCTTAACTTTTTGTTTAAATACACGTCGCTTGAAACCAGCTTTGGCATAAATATGGTTGCAATCGCCGAGGGGCGCCCACAGCAGATGGGGCTTTTGAAAATCATTTCGTATTACGTTGGGTATCAGCGCGAGGTGGTTTTAAGGCGGTCTAAGTTTGAACTTGACGAGGCCAAAGAGCGCGAGCACATCTTAAAAGGCCTTGTTATTGCGGTAAGAAACATTGACGAGGTTGTTGCCATCATCAAAAAGTCAGGCTCTCCTAGTGAAGCGAAAACGGCGCTTAGGATAAGGTTTGACTTGTCAGACAGGCAGGCGCAGGCTATTCTTGATTTAAGGCTTGCGAAATTGACCAGCCTTGAAATATACAAACTTGAAACGGAGCTTGCTGAACTTGAAAAGCGTATCGCGTGGCTGACGCAAGTGGTTGGCAGCAAAAAGATGCAACTTGACCTTGTTAAAACCGAGATGCTTGAAATTAAAAAGAAATATAAAGACCCACGCAGGTCGGTTATAATCGGGGCGGCTGAGGAATATGAAATCCCAGCAGCAGCAAACGGCAGTGACAGACCGATTGAAGAAGTGTTTGTTTCGATAAGCGAAAACGGCTTTATTAAGGGTATGACGGCCAAGTATTTCGCGGGCGCAACCAAAACGTTTGGCGAAAGAAGCAACCTTAATGAGGTTTATAAGCAAATCTTAAAAACGGCGACTGACAAGCAGATACTGGTTTTCACTAACCTTGGCAATGCGTTTAAAATCAATGTGTCAAGCATACCAGAGTGTAAGTGGAAAGAAAAGGGCGCGGCGTTTAGTGACCTTGCGCCAGCGAAGTCTAACGAAAAACCAGTTGCGTTGGTAGAGATAACTGACCCAATGCCAGAAGGGTTTATGTTATTCTTCACAAAACAAGGTATGATTAAAAAGACGGCGTACAGCGAATACACCTTGCAAAAATCGGCGTATCAGGCAATCAAGCTTAAAGACGGCGACGAACTTGTTTCAATCGAGCCTGATGCTGGGGATAAAGACACCACGATTGTTTGCGTAACCAAACTTGGAATGGTGTTAAACGCGCTTAAAAACGACATCCCAGAGCAAGGGCGTGTTGCGGGCGGCGTTAAGGGCATTATGATGGCGGACGACGACGAGCTTGTTTTGATTAGTCAAATCAAAAAGGGCGTGAATCTTATCGCGATAACGGATAAGGCGTATGCTAAGCGCGTAAACATTTGCGAGATTGACCCGATGGCCAGATACAGAAAGGGCGTTAAACTTTATGAACTTAAACCTAACACCACGGGGTCGGCGATTGTTGGCGCGTTTGTTGAAACTGACCGCGCGGAGGTTATCGTTGTAACAAGCGAAAACGAGTTTGAGGCGATAAACCTTGAATCTATCCCAGAAGACACGCGTGGCAGCAAGGGCAAGCGCCTTAGCCTTGACGGTATTGACCTTATCGCGGCGTATTATAGGCGTCTTAGTTAGGTGGCGGCGTGAAACAATGACGGCTGGCGGCAGATAATGTAAGTGGCGGCGTAAAAATGGCAGATGGCGCTGGTAATCTATGTTGCGGCGCGGGTTTTGGTAGGTTAGGTGGGCGTTTGTTTTAAAAATTTGAAAAACCTATTGAAATTTATTTAAGTGTGTGATATATTTGGTGTAACAAAGGTTTTGAGGTGAAAATATGAGCAAGTTAAATGGTAACGAGGGGCGTATTCAAAACATTGAGGATATTAAGCGCGACCTTGACAGGGCGGTTGACGAAAAGTATGCTATCATCGAGATTGCAACGGACAACATTCGCGAAAGCAAAAAGAGAATGGAAACCGAGCTGATGAGCGACATTGAGTACAACGCGCTTAAACAAAATGTTGCGCTTAATCAAAGCATTATTGACCAAAGTCTTACTGACCTGCACGAGATTTTTAAGCGTATCGCCGAGCTTGACGAAGAGGTTGAAAACTTTAAATAATTTTAGTAATCAATTTTAAAAGCAGCCACAAACGTGGTTGTTTTTTTGTGCGTAAGTTTGGGCGGCGGGACTGTGGTATTGTTGTGATTGATAAGGGGATGTGTTGCCATAAAAATAAATGTGCGTCGTTGAGGTGGCGGGTGATGATATGTGCAGTTTTTGGTGACGGTGGCGAAAATTTTATTAGGGTTTTTAACGGCGGAGGAAGAGAGATTTTTTATGCGCGAATTTTTTAATTTTGTTGCGCAAATTAAGCTGGGTTTCAGGTTGATTTTTGAAATTGGATAAATTAAAATTGTTGCGTTTTTGTTTGACCGCGTGGGTTGTTTTTGGTATACTAAGTGTAACAAGGTGGCGGGGTATAATTTGCCCTAAGATGCCTAACACTAAACAAAACGGGAAATATGGATAAAAACGAAAGGGAAAATCTTAACGCGCGCGGGGGTAAGAAGACGGGGTCTTCTTCTTTTGGCGGCGGTTTTTCAATAAATAAGTTTTTAAATAGTTTAGGCGCCGTGCCTGAGATGACGGAGCGCCAACAAAACTATATTCCTAACACGCAGCGCGGTGATGACGGTGAGGCGTATAAAGTCGCGGCGTATGAAGAGAGAGAAAACGCGGCGAATAGTAACGCAGATGCGGGATACCAAACCGCGGATGGGGGCGACGATTTCGCGTATGATAATGCGTATGACGCGGCGGATGAAAACGATGTGTACGCAAGCAGAGCAGATGATAGAAATACTAACGCAAATAGGGCGGATGATGGTGATGCATACGCAAGCGGCGTGGGCGTTAAAAATGAAGTGAATGCAACTCGCGAGGAAAGTGACGCTGAGTTTGACGCGCGTGAAAAAGCGGTTATTAATAAATTTTCGGGCGTGAGGTGGACAAGAAAACACAAAAACGCCGTTTTAAGAGAAGATGTAGCGGCGCGAAATAGTGCTGGTTATGCGCAGAATAGAGCAAACTACGCGCAAGAAGAAATAAGACGAAACGAACTTGATAGCGCGCAACCATTGGTGGCACAAGAAGAGAGGTTTAACCCTGAGGTGGCGGTACCTCTTACAGTGCAAGTCGATGAGCGGGCTGAGGCAGCGCAAAATGGAATACAACCTGAGGTGGCGCGTGTTGATGCGAATGAGCAGGCCGAATCAGACCAACCTTATGCGGACGTGCAGGCCGAGTTGGCGCAACCAGAACCCGCAGCGCAGGCAGAGGCGATACAAAATGAAACGGCCGCGCAGACTGAGGTTACGCGTGATGAGATGAGCGCGCAGACCGATACAGCTAAGGCGGCGGGCGCGCAAGATGACGATTTTGATGATTTTGACGCGTTCTTAAAAAGCCTTGAAAGCGAAGAGGCGGCGGTTGAGGCTAGGCAAAATAGTCAACCTAACTCGTCAGCGGCGGGCGCAGCAAATGGCGTGGCGGCGGCGGGTGATGCTGGCAACATTGTAACGGGAAGCGCGGATAGTGCGGCTTCGGGCAGCCAAAACGTAAGCGAAAACGCGGGCTTAACTGCGGGGACTGCTTATGGCAACGCTAACGAAATGGCGGCAGGTGGCGAGACGGGCAAGGCCGAGGCAACGGGCACGCAAAATACTGACGCGGCGGGCACCGATGGCGGCAAAAGGCGAAAGAGCATATCTAAGCTTGACTATTTTAAATATCGCTTTTTGGACAACAGCGCAACGGGTGCCAATGGCAAGGCTAACCTTGAAAGAATGACGTCGCGGTTTGGCACGCGTAGGCAAGAGACGGCCAGCACGATTACCAGCGCGCACGGCGAGGTCAACGTTAGCGCCAAAGACGACCTTTATGGCAAAGAAATCAACCTTGAC
This sequence comes from Acutalibacteraceae bacterium, assembly GCA_963602035.1. GTDB lineage: Bacteria > Bacillota > Clostridia > Christensenellales > UBA1242 > UMGS2070. The sequence goes on from CAVCHC010000003.1 coordinate 28,405, forward strand.
TTCTCTAAAAAGGGCAACGCCAAGGTTTATCACAACACGCAGACGCTTGCGTTTGTTGCGTGCATTGCGGCGTTTATCTATGCGATTGCGGGCGTGGTTGTGTTTATGATGTTTGGCATTGTTACGCCGCCAAAAGTTGAGGTGGTAAGCGCCAAACTTAACGTCGGCGGAATTATCTATGCGCAAAAGGGCGAAACGCTTGACCTTTCAAACGTCAAAATTTTTGTTAACTACAACAACGGGCAAAAAAAGACCGTCGCGTTTGATAAGTCGCTTATTGTTGAAAAAGACGCTGCGATGATTGACGACGACCTGAAAGTTGTTGGGCTAAGTCAAACGGCGCCAACGGTTATCAAGGTGGCGTATGACAACAAGGTGGGCGAGATTTTGGTTTGGGGGTATGAATGGACGGTTGGAGACGTACAACTTTCATACTTTTTAACGAAAGGGGACGACTTGTTAGGCGATTTTAGCAATGTTTGTTGCGTTGCAAAGTTTTCTAAAACCGTAGGCGCGGGGACAAGTTATGCAAAAACCATAACCAAAACCAGCATGATAATAGACCTTGAAAACGATGTTACTGACGTTAGAAAAAGCGGCTCTAACATAATGTTTACTGGCAGCGTTGGCGGCGTCGGCAGCGGCGTCACCTGGACAGCAGAAAAAGCGTAATAACAAATATAGACCTGATTTAAGCAGGTCTTTTTTTGTGTAAATTCGCCTGCTAATTTTATCCTAAAATTTTGGGTGAGCACGCTTGCGCGTGGAGATAAAGCGGCTGAGATTGCCACGTCGCTACTCTCCTCGCAATGACAATTAGCAGTCGGGCGTTAGTATGACGGCAGCAAGCGTAAATATATTTACAACGAACACTGGCCGAAGCAGAGCGTAGGTTTGGTGAGGGGTAAATGTATTTACGCGGGTGAACTAAATAGTTATTGTAAATAATCGGCCGCATTTCAACTTTCAACTTTCAACTTTCAACTTTAAACTTTAACAATGGGATTGCCACGTCGCATCCGCTCCTCGCAATGACAAGTAGAGTGCAAGGGGCTGGTAATAAAATAAAAGGGTGTTGGTTGGCGCGATGCATAAATGCGGAGGGTGGGTAATAGTATTTTAAAAAGCGCTTAGACAGACAAAAACGACAAAGTTTGGCAAAAACCCAGTTTTGTTGACATTTATCAAGGGTTTTCTTGTTCGGTTTAATCTTGGCGCCATATATAATAAAGGAGCATTAAGTTTATGAAGATATGTAGCATCAATGTTCGGCCGCTTAGGCTTGTGTGCGCGATGGGGCTTGTTATTGCAATGCTTGGGTGCTTGCTGTTTTTCTCTAAGTCGCAAACGGTGTATTTTGGGTATACAGCAAGGCTGGTTCCTATCTATTCGGTTAACACCAAAGAGAAAAAGGTGGCGCTTAGCTTTGACGCGGCGTGGGGCGCTGACAAAACAAGCGAAATCGTTAAAATCTGTAAAGAAAACAATATCGGCGCGACGTTCTTTTTGGTTGGGTTCTGGACAGAAAAATACCCTGACAAGGTAAAAGAAATCTATGACGCGGGCTGTTTTGACATCGGTACGCACAGCAACACGCACCCGCAGATGAGCAAACTTAGCGCGGCGCAGATAAGGGGCGAACTTGAAACTTCTTGCAAACTTTTAACCGATATAACGGGGCAAAAGGTACGCTTTTTTAGGCCTCCGTATGGCGACTATAACGACCTTTTGATTTCGACGGCGTCTAACCTTGGGTTGCAAACTATTCAGTGGAGCGTTGACTCGCTTGACTGGAAGGGTTTAAGCGCAAGCCAGATACTTACGCGAATTAACACGGGGGTGCACGACGGCGCAATCATCCTTTGCCACAACAACAGTGACCACATCGTTGAGGCGTTGCCGCAGATTATATCTAACCTTCGTGAGCAGGGCTATAAAATGGTTAAAATGAGCGAGTTGGTTATGGAAAGTGACTATATTGTCGATAATAACGGGGTGCAAACAAAAAAATAATTGGAGGAATTTATGAGCAACAATTTTGAAAAGAACAATCAAGCGACTATCGTTGGAGTAATTGACAGCGACCTTGAATTCAGTCACTCGGTTTTGGGGGAGGGGTTTTATAACTTTACGGTTAAAGTGCCGCGCCTTTCAAGCGAAAGTGACCTTATCCCCGTGACTATCAGCGAGCGCCTTTGCGGCGGCATTAAAAAGGGCGATAAAGTGGCGTTTTTTGGCCAGTTTAGAAGTTATAATAAGATGGTTGGGGGCAAAAGCAAACTTATGCTTACGCTGTTTGTTCGCGAAAGGCTTGACCCCGAAACCACAAGCGACATTAATGAAATTCGCCTGACGGGCTATATCTGTAAAGAGCCGATTTTCAGGACGACGCCGTTTGGCCGCGAGATAAGCGACCTTTTGGTGGCGGTCAATCGCGCGTACAATAAAAGCGACTATCTTCCGTGCATCGCGTGGGGGAGAAACGCAAGGTTTTCGCTTAACCTTCAAGTGGGCGAAAAGATAGATATTATCGGGCGCATCCAAAGCCGCGTTTATCAAAAGCGTATTGATGAGAACACGGTTGAAAACCGCACGGCGTATGAGGTGTCAGTCGGCAGCATCGCCCTTGCGGATATGGGCGACGCGCTTGAATATTCGTCTCTTACGGGCGCACGCACCACGGGCACGGGCGACTACACAGCCAGCAACCTGTTAAACCCGCAGGCCGCCAGCGCCACCTTTGGCAGCAATGCTATGTAAAATTAATGTAGATACAAAAAGAGAGTACTCTTGATGATTGAAAGAGTACTCTTGTTTTTTTTAGGACTTATTAACCCCTCCGTCTGCGCTTCACACTATGTTCGACCATCCTCCCATTAAAAGGGGCGGAGTTGGGTTGCGCTGGTGGGTGCCCTTTTAATCGTGGTTGATTTTCTTTTTGACAAGAAGCAAGACGATTAAAAAGATGACGTTAAGGCCGACGAACACAAGGCCGATAACTTGCAAAACCGTCCACGTGTCGCGCGCGAGGTCGTCGGTTAAGATGTAGCCAGTAACAAGGTCGCCCTCGGCGTTGTTATACGTGACTTTTAAAAACTGCGCGTTGGTTTTTTGGCCGTCTTCGATTTTAACGCGAGTGTCTTTTGAAATGACGTCAAGAATTTCGCTGCTCGTTGAGGCCTGTGAATAAACTCGGGTTTCGCGCCGTGCCTTCGCGTTGCCAGTTATAAGGGTTTTGGTTTTGATGATGTTGGCAATGCGCGCCGTGTCAACAAAGCCCATCTGGCCGTCCTCAGTTTCAACAAGCAAGAATTTTGAGCCCGCGCCCAAGAAGTTGTCGTTACAAACACTGTCAACAATATAAAGGGTGGTTACGCCCGAAAAGGTTGCGCGTTTGGTGTTGACGTCATCAACAGACGTGCTTGGAAGGCTGAAAATGCTTGTGTTTGAAAAGACTTTGATAACGGTTTTAGAGTAAGTTGAGGCGCCAAGCGGGGTTAAACTGCTGGTTTTGATAAAGCCATAGTGGTTGCCCGTTTCGTTAGTGTAAAGGCAATAGGTAAACTCGTCAAACGCCGCGCTGCCGATTTTTATAGTGGCGATTTTAACCACGTGAGCGCCCGTTGGCACCGTTACGTCAGGCTCGCGAACAAAAGGTGAGGCAAACATCAAAGCGCCGTTTTCGGCCTTAAAATAGCCTAAATCGGTGATAGAAAGGTTGGTTTTTGTAAGCTCGTCGTTTTTAATGCGCGTGACGAACTCTAATGACGTGGCCGCGTCGTTTAATTTAACCTCGATTACCTGTTGGTTGCCCGCGTCGGCTAAAAATGCGTCAGTGTCGCTGCCACCAAGGCGGATATTTGCGCTTGTTTCGCGCGAAATTTCCTGAGTTAAGGTTAGGGCAGTTGCAGAGCCGCTAAACAAAAGCGATTTTTTCGTGCCGATAATGGCAAGGTAAGTGCTTTCGCCTTGGGTTAGCCCGCGGATACCAACGATTTCGTTGCCCGCCGTTACGCTTGATTTAACCTGCAAAATCTCGGCGCTTGAATAGGCATGAGATTGTATTTGAGGGTTAAATTCAACGTAATACGCCGAAGTTTTTGTGGCCGCGATTAAGTTTAAGCGCCCGGCCGTTTCGCTTGAAAGAAGGGCAAAATCTTGCACTTTTTCGCTTAAATCGAATTGGTGCGATTTGTCTATCGTGACGCGAGAACTTGAAAACGCCCATTGTGCGCCGTCTAAGATGACGTTAAGCACCTCAAATGAAGCGCCGTCAGTTTCATTAAACTTTGACACCACGATGGTTTTGTTTTGCGCGTCAATCGCTTTAACCTTAAAGTCAATCGCGCCTTTAAGCGTTGTGTTTGAAGGCGTTGTTGAAGCGGATGAAAAACTTGCAATTTCGGTTAGGGTAGACGCGTCAAAAGCGGTCAATTTTTCGTCGTCAGCTGCGTTGGTTAAAACAAACAACAGGTCGCCCGATGCCGCGATTTGACAAACTGAATTTAGCGCAAGTTTGTTGTTTGATTCTCTTAGCGCGTTGGTTTGTTTGTTGTACGCGCGAATTTCGCCAAGATAGTCGTCGTAAATAAAAATGCAGGTGTTGTTGCTTGAAACGAACTTAGGCGAATAGATAAGGTCAAGGCTTGCGCTTGAAACAAGTTCGCCCGATTCGCCCACAGCACGGGCAGCGCTTTGGTTAGCGCCACCCGAAAGTGTAAGCGAAAAACACAACAGAACTAAACTTATTAAACTTAAAATTTTTCTAAATCGTGTTTTCATAATTTCTCCTAAGGTTTCATTTTTAGCATTTGCGTCCACTCGTATTGAGCGGATACTTGGGCAATCAGGCTTGACCCGACCGCGATTATTGCGCCCGCGCCAAGGCCAATAGCGGAGGCGATGGCTGCAATTTTGCCTGCTGCGGCCAGCTTACCAAGAAGTGGCGCAAGAGGCGGACATTTAGCAACAATAGCAACCACGGCGATAACTCCAAGCGCAACCAATGCACCTTTCATTATGTCACCCGCAACTTCTGCCCACTCGCCAGTTGGCACGTTGCCTTGCCAGAACGGAAGCACCATTGCTGCAATTTGTTTTTGGGTGTTGATTGTAATGTTGCTTACAATCGCGCCGCCGTTAAGGTCAACGATGTTTCTGCCCATTGGCGCAACAAGGCCAACAAGGTCAGTTACAAACGTGCCCGTAAACATTGTGCCGCAAGTAAAGATTGATGAAAGGAAGTTGCTAAGTTTTTGCCAGTTGTTTGGCGTTTGTTCGTTGGTTTCTTGGCTGTATGAAAGCGTGTCACTGTTAGAGTAGGTAAGGGTAAGCGCGCCAAGTTTTTCAATATGTTCATATCCAAGGCTGGCCTCGTTATAGTATAGATACGGCCTTATTGCCTTTTTAACGCTGCCGTTTTTGTTAAACGTAAGATTTTGTTGAGGCTGGAACTTAGCGGCCAGCTCTACGTGCGTAACAGCGCAGTCGCCACTGTTAAGATAGAACGACGTGAAGTTTTCGCTTGTGATAGGCTGATAGAAATCGCCATCAGGGCAAACCAACGCCTCACAGTCATTAGCAATCTGGGTGTAAAGGTCAACCGCGCGCGTGTTGTTTTCAATCAGCTCGTCAACCAACTCTGTTGCCGATTTTGACACATACGTGCCCGTGAACCAGCCAAACACGTCAATCACGCGAATTTTAAGCATCTTTGAAAGGTCAAAGGTTGGTTCAACGCTTGTGTAGTTTCGTAAAATGTTGTTGATAGTTGGGATAAAGTCTTGATAGTTAGCAATCCCCGCGCTTTCAATCTCGCTTGAATACTCGCGAAGCATTGCGTCATAACTTATCCCCGTGCCTAGATAAAACTCAAACAATCCGCGCCCGTTAAGCTTAGATTTTTCGTTGATAGATTTAAAGGTATCCGTTTTTGCAAACGTTTGAAGAATTTCAAGCATTGTGGTGATTTGTTGCATCGTTATAGTTTCTCTTCTTGCGCCTGCAACTGCAAGTGCGTCAGTTAGTTTATCAATAACGAACGCGCCGTTTTCAAGGACGTAAATCGTGTAACTTGAAAGGTTGTTTTGAATGTAACGAATGTTTTCGCTTGACCCGCGCGACGTCATTATAATCGACTTGCCCGAAGTGCTTGATACCTTTGCTACAAGTTTAGTGGCCTCGCGTGCGTATAAAAGTTTAAGCGTAAAGTTACAGTCAGAGAACTTAAACGTTGGGTCAGTTAAAAGTTTGCTGCTAGCAAACGCGCGGTTATAGAAGCCCGAAATTAAGCTGATGTCGCGGTTAGAGTTTCTGTCATACATTGAAACGTCGTCAAGGCCGTTGGCTTCAAGCAAGGCTTGCAGTTTTTTGATGTAATCACTGTCGTCAAAGGTAAACGGCGTTATGGTTGTGTCGCGCTTGGTGTTGCCCGCAAGGTCAGTGTAGGTTGGGCTAGATAGGTTAACCTTAACGGTAGGGAAGCCTGACTTAGGCAGAGCACTAACAACATAATTTACGCGCCAGTTAGCAATGGTTTTTTGCGCCTCGGTTAGGTTTTCTGCGTCAATTACCTCGCCGCCGATATTAGCGCTTACAACGGTCATCGTGCCGTCAGCGCCGCGCTCTATGTTTAAGATGTCGCCATCGCTGTTGATTGGGTAGGCCGTTGGTTTTAAGTCATTAATATCAAGATATTTTTTGTTGTTAAGCGAAATTTGGATAAGCCCGCGTTTGATGGTTGTTTGAGGCCCGTTGATAGTGTTGGTTTCAAAATAATAGCCATAGTTGCTTGGTACCGACGAGTTAAACAACGTTATGTTGGTTTCGCGATAGAAGTTAGACGAGTTTAACGTAACTGTTTGCATAATCGCGTTGCCCTCATCGTCAATCTTGCCCGTTGAATAGCTGTTAGGGATGATTTCAATCTTGTCTTTGGTGCGGTCTTCAAACTTGCGATAAACGTATTCGCCCGTTTTATATTTAAGGTAATATTTAACAACTGGCTCGCCGTTTGCGTCAACGATAGGGTTGCCACTTTCGTCGGTTACGGCTTCTGGGATAAGCGACCTTTCAACGCTGATTAAACTTGATTTAACGCGCTGGAAGGATGAAAGACGGTTACCGTTTTCGTCAAACATCGTTTCGATAAAGCGGGTGACTTTGTCTTCGCCCTCGGTGTCTATGATTGAAACGAACGAGGTTTGGTTAACTTGGTCACGGTTAACGTCAGTAGCAACGTCAACCTCTTCGATTTCAAAGCTTATAACATAGCTCATTGGGGCAAAGTATGCGCCAACCACAATTTTATCGTTTACTGGATAAACGTAAAGATTGTTTCGCGCGTTTTCAGGGTTAACTAAGAATAACTGAGTTTTGCCTTGCTCGCTGCGGTCAAACCTTAACTTGTCTATCTTTGAATCGGCATAGATGGCCTTGATTTCGTCAATCGTTTTAGGCTCATTGCCGCCGTCCGTGTAAAAGATTTCGTCAGTATAATTGTCACTTGCCCAGCCGATAAACTGACTGAACGGATAGGTTTTGGTTGAGATTATCGCTGGCTCGCCGTCTGCTACGATTGAAATAGTTGAGGTTGAAAGGCGGCCGCTTGACGAGGTTGGGTCATTATCCAAATCAACGCCCGCAAGACGCTGTCCTTCAAGCGCTGACTTATCATTGCTGTTTTTAGCAATCAAGTCGTTATAGGTGTTTTGAAGGTCGTCAGTTAGGTTTTTAAGGCGAACTTCAACCTGAATAAGTGCCTTTTCATAAAGCGCGATAACTTGCATATCGCCAGCAACAACGCTGTCAAGAGTGTAAGTATGGGTGTCTTCGTCGTACTTGATTGATTGAAGGTCATTGCTTACGCCATAAAGATATGGGATAACTTTATAACTGATGTAAGAATTTTCTTCTTCAAGTTTTTTGCCCTCTGCAAACGGGTTAATTGTGTTTGTTGAGGCGCTGTTAATTATAACAAAGCCTTTAAAGAACCAGTTGCTGTTGGTTGATTTTGCGCTAAGCGTAAGAGTTGAACCAACACGAACATAGTCCTGACTGATAAAGTTAAGCGCTTGGTTTTCGCCGTTAATCTTTTGCGTAAAGGCTTTTGCGTTTTGCGTTGAGGTTACCGACAAGCTGTCACTATATTTATCAGTTATGGTTGAACTGATGCCCATTTGAAGTTGGTTAAACCTTGAAATAAGGTTAGATATGTCTTTCTTGGTGGCGGACTTATCCGCAATAAGCGCGGTAAGTTCGTCATAAAGCGATTTAAAGCGGTTTACCACGTAGCCCGTGCGATTACTTAAACTGTTAAGCGTTGGGGTGGTGTAGCCCGCCGTTAACGTGATGTTGCCAAGTTGCTCGGTTATAAACTTTAAGCCGTTTTCAGTGAAGTTGCCATCGTCGGCTGAAATCTGGTCATCAGGCTTGTTTGTTTGCCTTGAAGAGATGATTGCTTGGATGGTTTCTTCGTCTTCGTCAAGCGTGTTTTGGTCTTTAAAGTAATAATAGGTTAGGTTGCTTGACGATGTTTCGCCCGGCTTGTTGCCTCTTATCAAGTTGTTGTTTCGGTCAAGGATGTCAAGGATAGTTGACGTGTTAGACTTAAACACAAAACTTGTTTCGGTGTTAGGCGTAAGCGCATCAATGCCAAACGTGGTGCCGCTTGACGTGTTAGGGCTAAGGATGCCATTGGTTATTGAACTTAACGCGTCGGAAGCGGAAATTGCGGCGTTGATGTATTTGCGGTTAAAGCTGAATATGCCAGCATAGTCAGCAACAAACGACATGTTTTGTTTTGCAATGTATGTGTAAGTTGAAACGCTGTCTACGTCGCCGCCAAAGCTTACAAGCGCCGAAACGTCGCCAAAACTTTTAGCACGCGTTATCGTTTTCCAATCGGTCAAAGATACGCCGGTAACACCTGTGTCTGCCAGGCGATAGGTAAAGCCGCCCGCGCCGATACTTTCGTAAACAAGTGCGTCGTAATAATATTCGCCGTCAGTTACCTTTGTAACAAGAGGCCAGGTTGAATAGCCAATCGTGTTAAATGGCAGGTTTTTAGTTGGCGCGTCGATGGTAACAACGTCGCCTTCTTCAACCCAAATCTGGATAAAGATTTGTGAAAGCGGGTCACTTGCGTTTGACGCGTGGCCTTTTCCTGCCTTGCGGACTTCTTCAAGTTCAAGGCCGTTAACGCGAATTGTAAGGGTAATGTCGTCAACCTTGTCATTGTTGTCAGCAAGCAGGGCATAGATGAACTGAACGCTAAACATTTGCGTTGCGTTAAGGTTAAGCGCCTGATTTTGATAGAACTCGCTTAAATTAACGATGGCAAATGGGTTGTTGCTGCCGCCTTTAACGTACGTGTAGCCAGACAAGATGTTGCCGTTGCCGCCCGTAAAGTTTTTAAACTTATACATTACGTCCGTGCCGCTTGCGTCAACGCTTAATGCCTGATAAGGCTTGCCCGCACTTGCTTGGGTAAAGCGCGCGTCCCCGATATAGAACGTATCTTCTTTTTCAACCGATGCGATTGAATAGGTGATTGTTATGTACGTCTTCCCGTCAATCGTTTCAGTTTGAACGTAAGCGCGGCGAACATCACCGTCTTTGGTGGTAAGGTCAAACGTTTTAGTGTCAGCAAGGATGCTTAGAACGCTGTTAGTATTGTCTTTATCTTTGCCAAGATAGATATTGTCGTTGTTATTCGATAGGTCATAGTTCATCGAAACGATAATCTTTCTTACCTCTTCGTTAAACTTTGCATAAACCTCGGTAACGTCTTCGTAGGCATTTGGGTTAAACGCGCCGTTTTTGGTTATAAGCGCGCCCGTTTTGGCGTTATACCAGCCCTCAAAAATCCAATAGCCGTTGCCCTTTGCGTTTAAAACAAGGTTGTCGTTAGCAAAGTATTCAAGCGTTTTGATTGTGAACGCGTCCGCCAAAAAGTCAGTAGTTTCAACATCGTCGCTTGACCCGTTGGCTGATTTTAATGCCGTTTTGGTTATAAGCAGGCCAAGGGTAGGGGTGTTAAATTTTGACTTATAGTTATCTTTGCCAGCGCCGTTTAAGCGGGTTTTGCCCTCGCTGTCAAACAAGCCAAACGAAACGTCGACCTTTTTCTTTTGGTTAAAGGTTGCGATTATCGTAAAGTTGTTGTTTGATTTAAACACCTCTGAGAACTTGTCGCCATTATCTGGAATAACGGTGTTGTTGTAATAAAAGCCTAAGAACTTATCATCAATTTTATCTTGATTATCTGGGTTAGTGTCAAAGCCAAGTTCGCCTTCGGTGTCAGGCAGCAGTCTTTGAATGGTAGACCCAACAAGATAATAATATAAAACAGGAATTAAAGTCCTTGTTCCGTTAATATAATCTTGAACGTGATTGATGCCTTCTTGGCCTTCTATCGTGCCGTCATAGTAATAATATGCGTCGGTGTAAAGCAGGTAATGCTTAGGTGCGGTGCCATCGTCTTTGCCAAGCGTACGCCCGTCATAAACGTCAAGCGTTATAACCTTAACAAAAAGGGCAGTAACTTTAACGTCGTGAACATCATCGTCGTTAGCAAACGCAAATTCAAGGGTAACGTCAGTGATGTAAGTTTGCTCAAACTTGCTTTGGTCAGGGTCGCTAAATTTTGGCGTTACAACCGCGTTAGGGATGCCGTTAAAGCCTTCGCTGTAATTAACCTTATAATACTGGTCGTCAACTATAAGCCCGGCGATTCGGTAACCCTCTTGCGCCTTGATTTCAACGGTTTTGTGTTGAACGGTGTCAGTATCGGTGGTGGTTTCTTTAACGTTGATGTCGCCGTTGTTGGTTGGGTCATTTGCGTTATCTATCGCGATGTTAAAGGCTTTCATAAACACGGCCTTAACTGTAACATTGCCATAAAGCGCGATGAACGGAATGTTTCTGTGGTGATAATAAGTGCGCGTGATTTCGGCGCCGTTTGAAAGGTGAGTTGTTACCTCGTATCTAGCAAGGAAGTATCCTTCGTTTGGTTTTGCGATAGTTAAGATGTTATCAAAAGCAAAGGTTTTGTCAGTTGACGTTGCGTCGGTGTTAGGGTAGGTTTTTATCGACCCTTTGGTTGCGTCAAAGTCAAAATCAATATCGTTGCTTGGGCTTGGGGTTTGTGTTGCGTCGTAAGAGTCAGCTAAGGTATTGTCTTTGCTTTCGGTTGAGTTATCGTTATCGCCGTTATCACTTACGCGCGATTCGGTTGTTTTTGGGTTAATAATCGTGCCGACTTTGATGGTTTTAACAATGCGGATGGTTGAAACGGTTGGGTCGTTTGCGCCTGAAACAAGTTCATAACCGTCAACGGCCGTGATATTAAGCGTGCCATCAACCGCGGTGTAGATAGTGATGTCGCCATTCTCATTAATCTCGGTGTAAACAGGGCTAGGTGATGACGACGCTGGGCTGGTTGAGAACGTAAAGTTAAATGAGCCCGCGTGCGTTGTACCGTTGCGCTTGATTATCGTTTTGTGCGCCTTAACAAATACTGCAAAGACGTCATAGTATTCCATATTCTCGGCGCCAATGGTAAGCGAGTTTGAAAATGGCATATAGTGATAATTTTCGGCGTCTTCGCCAACCACGTATTTAAGCCCCGCAACCCAGCCGATAAACAAGTACCCGGCCTTAATAGCGGCGTTATAGTTTACGCCATAGCTGGTTATCGCGCCCGATTCGCCGTTGGTTTCTTGGGTTAGATAGTCGCCAGCAAGTGGGGTATAGGTTGTGCCGTCTGGGATAAGCCCCGTGCTGTCCTCAACAAGGACGGTTTTAGGCCTTGGGCTGTAATTGAATGGGCCAACGTCGGTTACCGTTGCGTCACACAAGCAGTAATACGTTTTGTCTTCAAGAGGCAAGATGGTAAGTTTTGAATTTGTTGAATAATATGCATACAAGCGATTGGTGCCATCTGCGTTTGCAAGCGCCCACGCCTTAAAGTCAGCAGGGGCGGTTAGCGTTGCCTCAACGCCATAAGGATATGTGTTAGTAAAGCGATTTACAAGGTTGCCATTTCGGTCATACGCCTCAACATTTATATTAACCGTTTTTGTATAGCGCGCCTCGATAATGATGTTGCCATAATCGTCGCCATAATTATCTATAAGGGTTGAGCCGTCAAACGTGGCATTTTCGTCGTTTGAAATTAAGACGTATTCGCCATTTTTGTTTTTAGCATAATACCCTAAAAAGACGCTGCCGCCTGAACTGGTAAGCGTGATTGTTTCGCCAGCGCCTACCGTTGTTGGGCATCCCGCAAACGAAACTTCGCCGCCGCCCATATTTACGCCAATCATATTAAGCGTGTATTCAAGGCCATAAACGGCTTCGATTTTATAATCAAAGCATTCTTCGCCACCCGTTTCGCCGATAAAGTATCTAACGACGTCAGCGGTGTCTGCCTTGCCAGTGCCGTCGGTTATAAACTCGCCGTCGCCGCCATTTTTTGTAACCTTAAAGCCTAAGAACTTAAAGCCTGCGTATCTGCTTGCGGTTAACGCGATATAGCTGTAAAGGTATGCCGCATCGTGGCTGCCGGTGCTTACGCCTTTGCCTAGCGGAATTTGAAGAATTTTAACTTGACCGTCAACAAGGTTATTAAGATACAGGTTAGCGGTAATGCTGTCATTAAACGTTTTGGTTGAGTTAGCGTTGCCGCCGATAAGCGTTTTAGTAAACGTGATGTTTGCAACCTGAGCATAGCGCGCTTCGATAACCGCGTCGTTGGTGTCTGGCTTAAACATCGCAACGTTATATGGGTCAGTGATGGTGATGGTGTTGCCGTTAACGGTGACGCCAGTGAAGGTTGAGGCCTCTTTGCCATCAATGAACCAGCCGATGAATTTAAGGTGGCTGCGCATTTGTTCGCTTGCCGATTCGGTGTTGACATACGCGTTAGCAACGATGGTTGCCTTGCCTTTTTCAGTAAAGCCGAGTTGAACAAACTCTTTGCCTTCTTCGGTGTCGGCCGTGCCGTCAAGCGTTTTGCCGTCAAGGATAGAAGGGCTGTAATTTACGTTTATAACAACGTCTGTGCCCGTATAAAGATTGTCATTCATACGCCTGAAAAAGGTGGCGGTTCGACCTTGCGTAAAGTTAGCCGAAATTGTTGAATAGGTAAGGTTTGAAACCAAAACCTCATAGATTTCTTCATACGAGAAGGCGGACGTGCCGCTGGTGTCGTTTGAATAGTATTGGAAGAAATATTTGTCTACATAGTTTTTGTCTACAATCGCGGTAATCTTAATCTTGCTTGAAGAGTCATTTAAAACGTTGATTGTTATGCTTGAACTGCTTCCAAGAGTTGTTTGAATGGTTTCGCCATAAACGTTGGTGTATTCAATCATAACGTCAAACTTGGTTTCGTTTGACGGACGATACGTGCCATCCGTGTTAAGGTTTTTAGAAATCGTTATGGTTTTGGTGAACGCAAACACTGCAACAAGGGTAATTTCGTTACTTGTATTAAGATGAGGGTTGTTGCCGTTGATAGCAAACTCAAATTCACTGTTGGTTGAAATCGGCGTGTTATCCGTATCGCCAAGATAATACCAGCCCTTAAAGGTAAGTTCGTTGTTAAATGTTGCCGAGATGTTAAGTTTTTCGCCCGCCAAGATGTTGGTTATTCTTGCGTAACTTGGGTTAGCCGAACCGTTATAAAGGATGGTTGCATCACTAACGCGCACAACCTTAGCATTAACACTTGAAAGCACGGTGCCCGTTTCGCTGTAATCGGTTGACGCCTTTAAGATAACCGTTATGGTTTTTAAAACGCGAAGTTCAACAACGGTGTTTTCGTTAAGTTCGATTTCAATCGCGCCGTCATCGTCTGCCTCAACCTTAACGTTGTTGACGTACCAGCCGATAAGTTTGTATGGGTTGGTGCCCGCGTTAAAGGTAAGCTTAATCTTTGTTCCCTTTGCGAAAATGTTTGACTCTTTTATGCTTGGGTCAGTGGTGTAAAGGATAGGCGCGGTAAGTTTTGTGCCCGCCGTTGTTTGCATATAGTCACTAAATACCATTTGGTCAACGGTAAGCATAAAGCCCGGTTGGGTGTTGATTTTAATAACCGAGTCCTCAGTCGCCTTGATTTGGTACGTGGCGGCCTTGGTTGTGTTGTTAACCTCAATCGCCTCGATAGGGATAAACGTTTCGTCGCTTAATCCCTTTTTTGAAACCTCTTTGATGATAAAGCCGTCATCAGGAGTAATCGTGTATGAAACAGGGAAGCCAACCAGCGCGTAATAGTAAGCGCCGCCATCGTAATAGCCAAACACTTGGCTTAGATGCTCAGTGGTGTCTTGAATTTTGGCCTCACTTACGATTTCAATATTTTTCATATTGATAACTTCGGTGCCGTCTTCGTTAATAAAGTCTATCCTTGCGGTTTTAACAAAACGCGCTTGATAGGTGCCGATTTCGGTTACCTCAATGCTTAGGGCGGTTGAGATGATGTTGCCCTCAGCATTTGCCCAGCCAACGAACGCGTACACGTCGCCAGCGGTCACAAGGTTAGTTCCGTCAACCGCTATCGTTTGATTGATAACAACAAAACGATTTTCAATGCTTAAAACAAAGTGGGTGGCGGTGTCGTAACGGCCTTCGTGGTGTTTGGTTGTAAGGCTGCCGTTAACGTTGGTGTTAGTTGGGTCTTCGCTTGTTTCGATGTTTTTGTCAGCCGAAAGCGCTTCGTACTTAACGCCGCTGTATGTAATCTTGATAAGATTTTCAAACGTCCCGTCTTGGCCGCTTATTAGGTAAGACTCCATCTTTGCATAAATGTCAGCCTGGGTTGCGCCCTCGCCAAGTTCACTTTCAGCCTTTTTATAAAGCATATCAAGAAGGGTCATAAACGTGCTGTCGTCAATATTATCTCTATCAAGCGACCTTGCAAACGCGAACCCAACGCTAAACCGCTCTTGCTGTTTGATAATCGCGCGGAGGTGATAGGTTAAGTTCTCTTTGCTTAAAACGAACTTGCCATTAAGTTCGGACTTTGGGTCAGTTTCGGCGTATTCAAACTTAATCTCTTGCTCGGTTGGGAATTCGGCGTCTTCGTTTAGGCCTTTGCCTTCTTTGTAACTAATCGTGCTTGGAGTTTGGGCGTTGATGTACCAATGGTCGATGGCTTTTTCTTCGCTGCCTTCTTGAAGGCTGGTTTGAAGGTAAAGCGCTTGGTCGTCCGTTTTGGTGTTGTCAAAATAGCCATAGAACGCAAGGGTGGTGCCGCTGATTTCAACGAAGTAATACATCTGCGCGTCGGTTTTGGCTAGCCCAGTCGCGGTGCGAGGACGAATAACTTCGTCGGTGTCAGGGTCTCTTTCTTCTTCAACAACATAGCCAAGTTCGGCTAGGGCGGTTGCAAACTCGCTGCTTGCGCGAATTTCAGTTTCGATGTCTGCGACCGTTTTGTATTGCTCTTGAAGTTGTTTTAAAACGGCGTTTTTAATCTGCGCGTTTTCGGCCTCGGTGAACGTATAGTCCGCCCCCGCCTTATTCTTTTCAAGGGTTTTAGCAATCGTGTCGTCAATCATCTTTTGAATTTTGTTTTTCATCAGCGCGCTTACAAGCCACTCGTCTATAAAGCCTGTGCTGCGGCCATAAAAGTCATTAGCAAAACACAAAACGATGTCAGTCGTGTTAGCAATGTTATTAAGGTCAAGCGTTAAGGCTGGCTGTTTGCCAAGTTTTAAAACGTTGACAGTTTCAAAGAAAAGTTTAGAGTTAAAGTAAACGCGGTCATTCTCGCCAAAGGTGTAAGCGCCTTTAAGGCCAGTTACGTTTGAAAGCAAGAAGTGGTATGGTGAAAGTTCGCGCTCTTTGGTGTCTTCATTTTCAACGATATATCCCTCTACCTTGGTGTAAAGCAAGGTCACGCGCTGCGCCTTAGCAATAAGCGTTGTTGAAAGCGTGCTTGCGTCTTTTGTGGCCGTGCCGTCTGGGGTATAAGGCAAGGAAGCAAACAAATTGTTGATTGAAACGGTTGCATAAATTATGCCAACAAGGTTAAGCGCGTCATAGGTTGAAAGAGGTTTTAAATTAGGGTTTTCTTCCGTCCCGACGTTAATTAGGGTGGTTGACATATCCGTTACGCCAAGCGTGCTATTATGACTATATTTAATAATAGTATTATTATTATCATCAAATTCAACAACGTTTTTGCGGATAAAGTCAGCAGGTAAGGTTGTTACCGCGTTATACACGCCATCTAACCTGTAACCGCCAACTGGGGTAAGGGTGTAGGTTGGGGTGGCGTCTACATAGAACGCGCCCGTGATTGAAATTAGGTAACTGTAATCGTCTTTGTGCAAATTGTATTGCTCATAGAACGTTTCATAGATTTCTTGTTTGGTTTTGTTTTCGTCTACTACCGCGCGCGTGCCATCCGCCTTTGAAAGCGCGATAAGAGAGTATCTAAGCGGCTGAGACATGCTGTCAACGCTTACGCTTGAATTAACGGTGAACTCAGTTGGGTCAAACTGGAAGTTAAGTGTTGCGTAGCGCTTAAACATCGCCGTTATAATCGTGTCTGCATTAGCAAGGGCAACGAATGGGTGCCTGTAAGACGTGCTTACAAGTTCAAGGCTTGTCCACTCGCGATAGTCATAAAGTTGCTCGCTTGCGTCTTTCCCTTCAATTTTAACTGGCGTACCGTCAGCATAGAAAAGTTCAAGCGTTTGCTCGTCAATAAAGAAGATACGCTGAGTAAGAGGCGTGTTTTTGTCTTCTTTAACTGGGGTAGACTTGCCATCTTTGCCTTTTTTATAGATAGCGAAAGTGCCGTTTTCGCGCTTAACTAATTCATAATCGCTGTTTTCATTAAAGTTGATTACGTTAAGGCGAACGCCGTTTTTGTCAAAATATCTGTCATAAACATCGTGAATTCGCTTTTGTTGATACCAGCCCATAAAGTCATAGCCTTCGTTAGGGCTTTGATTAGCAAGACCTTCAAACAACAACAAGGTGTTTTCAGCAAGCAAGAAGTCTCGGTATGCGTATTTAGGAAGGCCAGCCACGTTGGTTTGATAGTCAGGGTCACGGTCAATGTATTTGCGCGTGAACTGAATGCCGCCAACGCTAGTAGTAACGGAGCCGTTGTAATAAAGCCCGCCAAAGCCGTCAACATAATTCACGCCGCCCATATACGTGCGGTCATTAGTACCAACCGCGGTGTAGAAGATAAAGCTGTTATCGTCTGCGCTGGTGCCAAGTGGGTGCGCGTTTTCATCACTGTAAATGATGTTGCCGTCTTTATCATACCCGTCAATGGTAATTGAGCTGATAGAGAAGTTAAACATCTCAATCGCGGTAAGGTTAATGAAGTTAACCGAACCGTCACCAACTGGCGCGTTAACAAACTTGGTAATGCAAGGGTGCGTGTCTTGACTGTAATCATTGCGGTTGTTAAAGGCTGGGTCGTATTTAAAGTTTTTAAACTTTTCGTCTCTTGACCCGTCATTTGGGATAACAAGGCTTGAAAGCGTGTCATAAATCTCGCCGATTTTATCTAGCCCGGCCGTTATCCATTCGTTTTTGGTTGAGTCAAAGAAGACTGAGGCCTTTAAGTCGTCAAGATATTCGTCAGGAAGACTGTCAAGATAGCCTTGGTTTAAGCGCACGCCCGCAAAACTAAATTCGCCGCCGCCCGCCTTTAAAATGTCTTCGATTTCGATAAACAAATCAACAAGGCGCGTGTATGCTTTTCGCGAGTCAATAAGGTTGGCAACAAGACCAAAGTCGCCGCCTAAGTCGTGGTCAACCATCTCGTCAGTAAGTTGCCTTAATACGTTTGTAAAGTCAGCCGCCTTACCATCTTTTAACCTTATAGTGAATTGGTTTTCATCGGTGTTAAAGTCAAAATAATTGTTAAGGTTGATTGAAAGGGTGTTGGTTTTTGTAACCCCGTCCGCCAGGCGCCTGCCCGTGTAACTTATCTCGGTGTCAAAGAACTGGCCGTAGGTTGCGCTGTAATTGCCCATCAAAATGTCCCACACAACGCTGATTTCGCGCGTTGGATGAACGATGAGGTCAGCGTAATCGTTTTCAGGGTCACGGTTATACGTCACTTCAAGCAGATAATATAGGTAATCTGCGCGATAGTCCGTCGCAGCGCCCGTTTGGTTAGCACCGACTTGGCGTTTTGACGCGTTTTCAGTTATGTAATCTGCGGTAGGGAAGATGATAGGCTGAACGTTAAAGTCGCTTGGGATGCCAAGAGTGTGAAGTTGAAGAGGCGCACTTGCAAGCGTTTTAACAACCATCAAAACGGTTGTTTCGGTGTCAAAATATAGGTCGGTTAGGGCAAAACTTTCATCGTCACCTTTAACCGCGCGTTTGCCCGCATTGCCCAGCGCGTCTACCAGGCCGTTGCCGCCGATTAAGCGGCTCCACGCATTGTCTTCGGCCGTTGGGGTAGAGTTAGTTTTGCTAAGCGCAACATAGCCCTTTGGCTGGTTAATAAGGTCGCGGATGGTGGCTGAATAAAAGCCCATATTTGGGTCGTCAAGGTCAAACAGTTTAAACAAACTGCTGTCTATGCTTGACGCGGTTATATCTTTGCCGACGTTTGCGATGTTGTCTGGGTCCATCTCGATAACGTTAAGGTTGTTATCAAGGCGGTTAGCCTGACTGTTGTCTTGCGCGTTGTAATAATAGATAGCCTCAACGGTTATGCCCTCAAACTCGCCATCCGTCATAATCATTGACTGATAAACTTCTTTGAACCTGGCCGTGAATTTAACGTTGCAGTGAAGCGAAAGGATAACAAGATTGTTGCCCTCAAAGCGGACGTTGCCTGAGTTAACGGCGCGGTAATAGTCAAACGTGCCATCGTCGCCCGTGTTGCCAAAGTCATACATCTTTTCGTTATAGTTGCGCTTATAAACCTGAACGCTGTTTAAGAAATAGTACGCAAGGCCGTCGCCACTGGTTACCTTTGTAATAGCGTCAAAATGCGCCATTTCTTTAACGATAACTTCTTCGTCGCCCGTGGTTGTGTTAAGTTTGTGAGTATACTTTTTGTCTACCGCGATGGTGTACGCACTGTCATAATAATAGGCGTCTTTGGCGGCTGAATAAAAGACTTCGATATAGTTTGGCGCAACTGATGTGCCCGTGTTGATATAAAGGCCGCGCACCGTGTAAAGCAGGCGAGCTGGAACAAGGTCATCGTCGCTGTAACTAAACGACCCGTCAGCGTTTTTCGTGCGCTTGTAATAATAGTTGCCGTTATACTTGTATGCGCGGAGGATTTTGTCGCTCTCGTTGTATGTGCGGGTTTGTTCGCCGTAAAGTTCATAAAGCGAATTGCCAAACTCGTCATACCAGCCAAGCAGCCTGTAACCCTCGTCAGGCAATGCTGAAAGCATTATATTTGACCCGCGGTCATAGTAGCCCGTTTTATACATTAGTCTTGTGTTAAGTTTGCCATCTTCGTCAAGGCCAAGTTCGCCCGCAATAAGGTCATTATTAGAGTTATGGAAATACCCCGCAAACTCGCTTGAAATCTTGCCCGTTAAGATGTTAACGACGTTGATTTTAAAGTTGTTAAGCTTAGCTATTGGCGCGTCACGAAGCGTCAGTTCGTTAGCGGCCGACACGTCCTCAACAATATATAATTGGTTGTTAACCTCGGCCAGTTGATACTTGTACGCCGGCCCCATAATGTTAAGGTTTTCAATGCGGTTTTCGCAGGTGACGGTAAAGCCGATATAGTCATAAAGGCCTTCGCTTATAAAGTCTACCGTTACGTTAGTTGAAACGTTTGCAAAGAAGGTTGCAAAGTATTTAACGTTTTCGTGGGTCAGTTTAAACAGCCCCGACGTGTCTTTGTTTTCGATGGTTGAAAGGGTGTTTATAACTTCTTTAACCTCGTTGCCGTCTTCGTCAATGTATGTCACAAGGTAGCCCGACTTGCCAATGCCAAACCCAGAAAGGTTTAAAACAGAGGTCAGTTTGTTAAGTTTTAAGGTAAACTCGCCATTTTCATATTTGGCTTCTTTAACATAAACGTAAGGGGTGAACTCGATGTTGTTATAGTAATAACCCAAGCGTCCGCCGATTTCGGTTTTAAGGTATTCAAGCGTAAACACGTCTTGATTGCCCGCATTTTTGATGTCTACCGACGCGCCGTCTTTGTAATAAACGATAACCGAGCCGCCCTGGTTTAATGGGCCGTTTTCAACCTCGGTTGACGTGTCTATGCTAAACACGCGTTGATAAACTGGCAAAATTACGTACCTGCCAGCGTTTTCTGGCAAAAATGCAAAGATGTTAGAGTTTTTATAGCCCGAGTCGGCCAGATACTGGTTTTCAGCATTGTCGTAATAGATAATGCCAGAGTTGTATCGCGAATAAACAACCCATTCTTTAAACCTGTAATAAACGTCGGCGCCCGCGTTAACGATAGGGTCAGCCACAAACATAACCTTTTCTTTGCCGAAAAGGAAATAGGTTTCTTTGGTGTCGTATGAGTCAAGAATAGGTATGCTTTCTTCGCGGGCATAGCCATAAAGGTCATCGCGCGTTACGTTTGCGCTTGTGCGATAGGCGCGCGTTACGCCCGAGATGATAACCTCGTCATAGTTATAGTCGCTTGCAAGGTTAGAGATGTTGCCAAGCGTAAGCCCGTCAAGTTCGTTGCAGACGTCGTTTAAGTCAAGCTCGCCTGAGTTAAACAGGATGGTGCCCGTCTTTTTGTCAGTAGTGTAGCCGTGAATGTCAAAGTAACCAACGTTGGTTATTTCTTTTTTGCTTGTTTTCCAGATATAGCAGTCTTCGTCTTTAAGCGGCTTAAAGTATGAAAACTTTCCATCGGCGCCCAAAACGTAAATATCCGTCATCTCTTGGGTTTTGATATATACGCGGTTAGAGTAGTGCCCGTTGGCGTCCATCTCGTCCGTCCAAAAAATATTGCCATCATCGTCAACGTAAATCTCGTTAACTTTAAGCGTAACGCCGTCTGCATAATCAAACACAATATTGCCATCGGCGTCTTTGATAACAGCATACGCGTACCCGCCGCCGTCAAGCGCGGTAAGTTTAAACGCGTCGATTAGGCTCATATCCTTGCGTGACAGGGCGAAATACACGTTGTTTATATAGTCATTCGCGTCAATGTTTGCGATAGTGTCTTTGAATGAATAGGTTGAAAAATCATAGATAAGCGAAGATGAACTGTTACTTAGCTGCGTGCTCATAACTTCGGTATAGAACACCTTTTTAACGTCAAGCGACAGGTTGACCTCGGCCAGCTCGTTGATTTTGTGACGAACTGAAAGATACAAAACTGGGTTAGGGTAAGGCGAACCCGAAAGCCAATAAGACCCCGGATACCCCTCACGTATTGCCTTTTCGCTTGAATAGTCAATGTTGTAATAATAGCCGTTGATGTAGTCAAAGATATAGCAATTCGTGTCGTTATAGCTAAGCAGGCTTGAAAAACTTGGATAGATTATCGTTTCATCAGGGTTGCTGGTTGGAACGAATTTGCCCCAAACCATCACTTGCGTTTTTTGGTTGGTGTTTTTGTCAAGAATAAAGGCCTCGCGCTTGGTTATATAGGCCGTTGACGTGGTTTCGCATCTTAAATTGTGGCGCGTGTTGTGGTCGTCTAAGAAGTAATAGTGCGCCACCTTTTCAAGGTTGTTGGTTGTAACAACTTTTGCGTTATTTTCATCAGGAACGCCGTCTTTTAAAAGCGCAATTCTTAAAAAGACGCTTGTGTCGCCCGCGCCCTCGTTAACCGTAAACGTAGGGAAGATAAAGTATTTATCGTCAACACCAGTGACCGTGTTGCCGTCAATAATCCAGTTGCCGTCATAGGTAACGTTGGTTGCGGCCTGGCCAGTTTTGCGCGAAATCGCAATGTAGCCGATTTTAAGGGTAAGGCCATAACCGCTGTCGTTATTGATGGTTTTGTAAGTGCCCGTTTTAAAGAAGTTTTGGGCGGCACTGTCTTCGTCTTCAAACTTAAAGTCGCCAGTGGCAAGATTTGAAATAATTGAGTTGCTTCTAACAAATTTTGTGCCGTTAGCGTAATATAGTTCGCCGCCCGCGCCCAAGCCAAATGAAAGGTTAAACAGGGCGGTAAGGTCGGTTCCGTTAGAGTCTGTGATTTTAAAGGTAAAGGTTGTTGGGTCAAAATATACCTTATAGATGGTGCCCGCAATTTCGATGGAGTTATAGATGCTGTCAGCCGTGTATTCAACTTGAACCTCAAAGTCGTCAGCATACTCGTCGCCCTCGCGGTGGCCATTAAAGTCCTCAGTGTAATAGAAGGTAAGCGTGCCCTCAGCCTCGCCGCGGGTTGAGTATTGACGAATTTGAACGCTTGTTTTAGTGACAGGGCGAACGTAATAGAAATAGTTTGAAACAATCTTCTCGCCAAGCAGGTTATAAAACTCTTGGTAAGCAGTTGGGTTGTTTAAAATGGTTTTGCCCAAAACGATTTCAGGGTTGCTTGTGTAGTTAAAGTCATAGAACCAAACGTTGCCGCCCGTTGTTGATTTGCCGATTGGGGCAGTGTAATAATAGGTGTCGGTGCCGTTTTTGGTAACTGACATTATGTCATAATAGAAATAAACTTGTTGGTTATTAGTTCCGTTGCCGAACGTCAGGTTGCTTTTGTATGCCGTTACGTTTGACGAAATGTCGCCATTTGTTGTGTTTGAAACGGTGAACTCAGCAACGGTGTACGTATTGTCAGCATTTAATGTAAAGAAGAAGAGTTTGTCAGAAAAATCGGTGTATTTATTAGTATTTGTGTTGCACTCTAAAACGCCGCTTTCGCACAGGTTGCCCTTAGCGTCTTTTACGTAGCCCGCGTTTAAAAAGCTTCGCGCGTCTTCGATGTTTTTAATGGTAAAGATTTCGTCTTTTGTTCCGCCGTTGCCATCGTCAACTTTAACAGGGGTAGTGTGCGCGTTAAAGTCACTAAGAACGGTGTTTTTGATAAGCGTAAACGTGGTTACGTTTGAAACGGTTGAAACAACAACGCAGTCAAACGATTTAACCGATTTGTCAGCATTGTAAGCATAGTTGCCATAATAATAGCTGTTATAGGTGGTAACGCCCGCCTTGTAATTACTGTCACGGTAACTGTAAGTATAAATACTGTCGCCAAGGGTGACGTATGTGCCCGTTTCGTCAAGCACGGCGCCCGCAGCGTTAGACTTTTCGGCCTTTAAATATTGGCCGGTTTTAGAGTTAAAGATGATGTCAAACCCGCCGCCCGTGTAATAAACGCACGAGGTTATTGATGGGGTTTCAACGTTGTATGAAACAAGCAGGTGATTTTCAGGCACGATGATTGAAAGAATGATGTTGGTTGTAACGTACCCGTGGATGTCTTCTTTGGTTGTAACCGATTTGATGATTTCGTATTTAAAGGTTGGGTCAAGCGGGCTGTCAGCGTCAACGAGGGTGCCGTCTTCGGTAACCTTTTTGATGTTAACGATGATGTTAGAAGAGTCTGCGTACTCCGTGCCGATAATGCCCGCAAGCGTTTTATCACTTTGGGCAACGAAAAGGGCTTTTGTTACGGCCTCGCCGATAAGTACGTTGCTCATCGTTGCGTTATGGAATGACCAGTTGGTTTTGATGCTTGCATTGTCGCCCGTTTGGGTTGAGGCCTTTTCAAACACGATGGCCATATTGTGTTCAAGCCCAGTTACCCTAAACGTAGAGCCGTCTATAACGAACCCAACGGTTACACTTCGCCCGCTTTCGGTAGTAAACACAAACACGTTGCTGCCCGTTGTGCGGTAAATGTAGTTAGACTCGTTGGCGTCAAGCGTATAAACGTCGTTTGACTTGGTGTATCCATTTTCGTCCGTGCCGATTAGGTAAAGAGAAAGGGTGTAGCCCGAAAGGTCGTGGTTTTTGTTTCCGCTGAAAAACTCGTCGCCAGCAAAAACGCTGCCCGATTGGGTAAAGTTTTTAACCTTGTTAAAGTTGGCATAGAACGTGTAGCCGCTTAGCGCGCGGTGAGCACAAACGTTAAGGGTTGAAAGGTTGATTTCGTTGCCCTCGTCGTCAATAAGGGTGGCGGTTGGGTCTGTAAAATCCGCGGTGCCCGTAATGCCAAGTTTTTCATAAAACAGGTTGTTTTTGGTAAGCGTGGTAAGGTTAACGCTTTGGCTAAGTACGCTTAAAGTTGGTGCCGCTTGGTTAAGGTAAAAGTGATTAGCAATAAACGCCTTAGTGTTGTCATTTTGAACAAGGGCGGTGTTAGTACTGGTAACAAAATTGTTTAGTCCCGCGATTGAAAGAGGAAGCGTGCCCTTTATGCTTGGGTTAAACTTGGCCTGGCTGTTAGTTGTCCACGAGCCTAGGGCATAGTCACTGCCCGCGTACGTTTTTCGATTAACGCGGACGATGCGCCCCTCTGGGAAGTACCCTTCAAGGTAGGTAATTTTTGCGTCATCTGGGTTAGCAGTAACGGTAACTTTTTGTTTAGCAAAATAGTAAATATCTTTGTCGTATTCAAGGAAGCCGACGTTTGATACGTCGTCCGCGCTGTTAGGGCTGTAAACCGAGAAGGCAAGGCGGATGGCCTTAAAACCTGTAACGGATGAATACGCACTGTCTCCACGGCCGGTTTCGGTTTTGGCGATGGCCTTAACCTTTATCGTGCGGTCAGTGTTTTTGCCTTTAAGCATTGGGTTGAAAACAACGATAAGGCGGTTGTATGGGATGCCCGCTTCGGCGTTTTGAACGGGGCGGGTGGCGGTGTCGTCTTCGGCAACGCGGATGTAGTCAGCAGGCAAGCGCTTAGTTTCGCCGTTAACCTTTTGAGTGAAATAAATCGCGTCTGGGTTAAGGGTGGTGTACGTTTTGCCATCAGCCGTTGTTTTGGTTTGATAAAGTTGAACGGTTTCGTCAATATGGCTGGTTACGCGGATAGGCGACCCGTCAACAACGATTTCATAGTCAGGGAAAGTGATGTCTGTTGAAACGGCGCGATAAAGAGTGGCGGTTGAGCCGTCTTCTTTGTTTATGCACCAATTTGTGCCATTAAAATATATGGCCGATTTTTCGCCCGTGTAAGCGTCGTCTTTAAGGCGCTGTTGCTCTTCGGTTGACAAACTTACCTTTTCAAGAAGGGCAAGGCTGCTTTCGCTGTAATAGAAATTCGTGCCAAGATATTGGTCATCCTTATAAACGCTTTTCGTGTTTTTGGCGTAATAAGAGAAGTTCCACGAAAGGGAGCCTGTTATTGATTCGTCAATCTCGGTGCCAAGGTATGGGCTGTTAAAGGTAACAGTAGGCGCAATAAGCCTGCGGTTGCCAAACTCGTCAAACGTGGTGTTGCCTTCGCTTGATTGCGAAAAGTCACACGCGACCATGCCAAAACAGCAGCTGATTAAGATTGCAAAAAAACAAAGCATTTTGGCTAGGCTGAATTTTGATTTTTTTGATTTCAAACTAACGGTTGTACTTTCCATAACATATCCTTTTGTTTAGTTTTTGATTTTTTATTATATAAATACTTATTTATATACGCATATAATATCATATTTTGTCGAAGACACCAAACGATTGAAAAGGGTTTTGAAAGTTTAAGAAAATTTTTTTGTGGACAGGCATTTTCAAAAAATATTGTGGCCAGTTTTAAAATGCGGTTTTATGCGAAGGAAATAAATTTTTGATGCGTTTTAAATAACTTTTTGGACAGCCTCCAAAAAAAGTTTTTAGGTTGTTTTAAAATAAATTTTTAATCAGTTTTAAAACCAGACAAGCTGTTGGCTAGTTTAATG
>CAVCHC010000004.1:0-45726 GCA_963602035.1 Acutalibacteraceae bacterium
TTTCAGGAAGGTGTAATCATCAAAAGTTTAAAAAATTACAACAACGAAAAGAAACCCACAGTTTGTGCGTTTAAAGTTTCATTTACGTTATTATTGATACGCTTAAACATAAAGTTTCTCTCCTTATCTTTTTTATTTAGTATATTCAATTCATTCAGTTTGTCAACAAATTTATTTAATTTTTTTAAAAATTTTTTAAAATCTTGTGTCCTTATAAATAATTGCAATACTATTTTTTCATTCTCGGCTTCGTTATTTTTCAGTTTTGCGGTTTGAGAACTGGGTGCGGCGAGGGGTGGTGATTACGCACGAGGCAACAAAAATTGAAAGCGCCAAGATGAATTCGGCCGGATAGTAAGTAACCAAGCAAATAATGTCAAAAACAAGTGCCCCGCTGCCGAATACGTGAAACAACAGCATAAAGTCGGATATAAAAAACAACAGCGCTCCCGCAGCGATAACAATATTCACCGCGCAATAGTTAGGGTCAAACACGTTTGAAATCGCCTTGCCAAGCATAAGCGAAATGATAAGCGCATACACAACCGCAAGCGTCTTCATCCCACCAAAGTCAAAGCCTTTATACAGCTCAATAAGCAAGAAAACTGCAACAAAAATGCCCGTTCCTATCAAAAGGTCGCGAATTTTAAAGCCCGTTAAAAAGCAAAATGACATAAAGAACAGAATGTGCCCAAGCCCAAAAAACAGCGCGCCCAAAACAAAGTGATCAATAAGCAGGATGTCGCCCGCGCAGGCAAACACCAACCCCGCAAACAGCATCACGCAAAACAGCCAATTCGCCTTACGCGCAAGCACGCCCAAAACAAAATACAGATTAAACGCACCGCATAAAACAAACAAAACGCTCGCAATCGTTTTGGTTATATAGGGCGAACAGTCAACCAGCATATACACGCAGTCCGCCGCCACAATCAGCGCCGCAAAAACCGCATTGATTATTATCCCCAGCTTGATTTTGTTATCCATAATTTCTCCTTTATTTCGCCACCTTGGTTTACCTAACCCGTGGCGCAATTTCACAAATTTTTACGCCCGTGTAAAGATTAGAAACGCCTTTTAGCAACGCCTTTTAGCATCACCGCAAACAAGTCTATTTTTTCTTAAACGTTGTACCCTCTTTGGTGTCAATAAGGTCAAAGCCCAACGCCGCCACCTCGCTTCTAATTTCGTCGGCGCGCGCATAGTTTTTGTTAAGTTTGGCCTGTTTACGCTCCTCAATTAAGGCCTCGATTTTTGATTTGGTTTTAGCGTCAACGTCAACCTGCGCGTTTTCCTCAACGGCTTGTCTGCCGATAAAATACGCCAAGTTAAGCGCCAAAACCTTATCAAAACTTTTGATAAGCGCAATTTTGGTTGCTCCATTAATATCGGCTTTAAGCACGTCAAGCAGGGTGGTTATCGCGCGCGACGTGTTAAGGTCGCTGCCTATCGCGTCTTTAAACTGCGCGTCAAACTTAGCAAACGCCGCCGCGTCAACCGTGCCCTCGTTTTTGATAGCCGCAATGCGTTTTGTCAGTTTTTCATAGGCCGACTTCGCCGTATCAAGCGCCTCGGTAGACAAAACCAGTTGTTTTCGATAGTGTGAAAGCAACACGAAATAGCGATAAACCATCGGGCTGTACCCCATCTGGTTAAGTTTTGAAAGCGTCAAAAAGTCGCCGTTTGACTTGCTCATCTTGCCCGTTGTTGTGTTAAGATGTTCAACGTGAAACCAAAGTTTGCACCATTCGTGACCCGTATAACTTTCGGTCTGCGCGATTTCGTTGGTGTGATGCGGGAATTTATTGTCTACCCCGCCGCAGTGAATGTCAAGATACTCGCCAAGGTATTTAAGGTTAATGCCCGAGCACTCTATGTGCCACCCTGGGTACCCCGTCCCCCACGGACTGTTCCACCTAAGCGCGTGGTTTTCAAACTTAGACTTCGTAAACCACAAAACAAAGTCGTTTTTGTTGCGCTTGCCAACGTCTTCGGTTACGTCCTCGCGCGCGCCAACAACCAAGTCGTCCTCGGTCTGGTTGCCAAAACGGTAATAGTTTTTAAGTTTTGACGTATCAAAATACACGTTCCCGTTGCTAAGATACGCAAAACCCTTTTCAAGCAAACGCGAAATAATGGTGATGTATTCGTCAATGCAATCGGTAGCAGGAACAACGATTTGCGGCCATTTGATGTTAAGTTCGTCACAATCGCGCTTAAAAAACTCGGTGTATTCTTTGGCGATGTCAAGCACCTCTTTGTTCTCGCGGATAGCGCTTAAAACCATCTTGTCTTCGCCCGTGTCGCTGTCATTTTGAAGGTGGCCGATGTCGGTTATGTTCATCGCGCGCAAAACGTTAAAGCCAAGGTACCCAAGACTACGTTCAAGCACGTCTTCGGCTATATACGTCCTAAGGTTGCCAATGTGCGCAAAGTGATAAACCGTTGGGCCGCAAGTATAAAGCCTAACCAAGTTTTTGTCTCGCGGGATAAACTCCTCAACCTTTCGCGTTTCACTGTTATAAAGTTTCATAAATTCCTCCTAAATCAAATCCATAATTATGGTTACGATATAGCCCACAACAAGGCTAACACCACTCAAAACCCCAAAAATTGTAAGGTTTTCTTTCATATTTTTGTTTTGTTTGAATAAAACAACCATCGCAATGCCCGCGTTCGCACAAAGCCCCGCCACGCACGCGCCAAAACTAAGCCCGCCGCTTATAAACAACAGCGTAAGCACCTCGCTGGCCGCGCAGTTTGGTATAAGCCCTACTAGCACCGCCAACACCGGCGTAACATAGCGCGCACTGTTTAAAAACGCCATCAATTCGTTTTCACCGATAAGCTCTATAAGCCCGCCAAGCAAAAGGTTGACTATCAAAACAAACGCAAACACTTTAAGCGAATGCAGCGCCGGATGCAAAAGGTATCGCTTTGCCCACGGCTCATTTTCTTCGTCCTCAATATGGTGCCCGCAGCACCCAACATGGTGCTCCTCTTCCTCGTGTTCCTCACCATCACCATCGTGGCCGTGCCCGTGTACATTGTCATCAATAACAGCACAAGCAGCACTCCGCCCTTCGTGTTCGCTGTCATTGCGAGGAGCATTAGCAGTGCCCAGTACGTTTTTGCTGTCATTGCGAGAGGCGTCAGCGATGCTCCGCCCCCTTGGGGGAGGGTTGTCGCCTTGCGACAGAGGGGGTTCATCCCCGTGTTTATCATCATCACCAGCGTGGCAATCCGCGTGTACAACGGGCGCCCTCTTTCTGCTTACAATCGCGTCAACAACAAACCCAAGGCTAAACCCAAAAACAAACTTTATCGCCAAAAGCGGCAGCAAATAAATGGCCTTCTCTGGCGAAATAATAAGCAGCGGCACGGCCTCGTCACTTGTTGCAAAAAAGATAGCCAAAAGCGTACCCATCGTTATCTTGCGCTTTGAATAAAGGTCGCTTGCAACAACGCCAAAACCGCACTGCGGAAGCAGCCCAACCCCCGCGCCAACCAAAGGTGCAACGCGACTTTTAAGCACGTTTCCGTTAAGCTTTTTGCTTGTTAAAAACTCGATAAGCTCAACCAAAACGTACGCGCCAAACAAAAACGGAAACATAATCAGGCTTTCTTTAACCGCTTCCCAAACAAAGTCCATCGCCACACCTCCTTTTTTCTCTTTACAATCTTACCACACTTTTCTAACAATTTCAATCAAAACGCCAAACAAATTAATCTTAATTTGATAAATAAACAAATTCTATTAATATATTTATACATTAATGTCAAAAACCATTTGCATTTGAATTTATTTAACCCCGCCACCCCAATAAGTCGCCTTTTTTAGTCTCACCAAGGCGCAAAAAGACGGCAAGCCTCTCGCCCGCCGCCTTTTATTTAAATCTAGGTAAAACTTTTTGACAATGTTAAATTCGTGTAGCCGCTCCAATATACATTAACGGATATATTGATATAGCCATATCTGTCAACAGTAAGCTTAACACCTATACCAACCGTATTCGACTCGTCAACACAAGTTACGTTATTCGCATCCTTATAGGTTTTTCCAAATGTAAAGTAGAATTCGTCGCTTTGTCTTGTGTTTCCATAATAGTCGCTTTGCTCAAATGTATATGCGCTAACATCCTCTTTATAAACGATTTCAACATAGCTGCCAAAGTTCTTTTCACTTTCAGCCGCAATAAGTTCATAGCCCGTAACGCTTAATGTCAAACCATTAAAGTCAACAGTTGTTCCAGTGTTGGTTGCGTTAGGAATAAGATCAATAAAGTTACCTTCAAAAAGATCCTTAAATTCAAGTTTACCGCCTCTTATATTTGCAGGGGCATTTTTAACATTTTTAAGTTCGCCCGATGTTTTAACCGCAACCTTCAACTCGTTATTTGCATAATAAACTTCGGCAATGTTAGAAGACTCAATTTTTACTTTAAGCCCAGTTGTTACAACAAACTTGAAATAATAAGTCGTGTCTCGCGTGAACGTAACTTCTTTGTTGCCAATCTGGAACGTGTCGTCTTTTATCCGCACTATATTAACAAACCGCGAATAGTCCACAAGGTTAATTTCGATTGCATCATCCCAGTTTACTAAGCCATTCTTATCAAGCGTTGCGATAAACAGTGTCACGTTAGCAGCATCAATCGTGTTGTTATTTGCAATCGCAATCTTAAACGACCTTGCCTTTTGAGTTATGTCATTTTTGGTTATGTTAAAGGTCGTTAAATCGCTTTTGGCCTGTGCCTGTTCTATCACCTGCGCCTCAATGTCAAACGTCTTGTCGATTGACTCATAAACCGCATAGATTGTGCAACCCGTTGCGTCAATTTGCGTCTCTCCTGGCACAACGATTGAATAATGTGTACCCTCTTCAAGGCCAGAGTTTTTTAAAACATACGGCGTTATTGGTGCTGACTTATTGATTGAAGCGCCACCTATAATTTTAACCCAATACGCCAAAACAAACCCCGTGTTAACATACTGCAAAGTGCCATACTCGTCAACATACGCCGCAAGCTGATCTGGCCAATACACCGACGTTGGCGTTGGCAATTTAACGATCGTAAGCCCATTTATCGCGGTTGACCATTGTCTTCCATTCTGGCCATTTATGTACGTTTGGCCATTATCTTTATACGCACCAACATAGTCTTTGCCCGTTTCAAGTTTCGTGTAGCCCGATTTAGTCCACCCATAAAACTCGGCTTCGTGGCTTACGTCATTTGACGGCGTATATTTTATATAAATAGACACATCTTTGACAACCGTATATGAACTTTCGTTATATGGTATAGTGCATTCACGGTCTTTAAAGTATCCAGCAACGTTATGGAACGCCAAACCTTTATCCAAATCGCCATCGGTAACCACTCCCATATAAGGGCGCTCTAAGTTAATATGGTTAGGGTTTTCTTTAAGCGTACCGTTTTCATCAATCATCTTAACAACAGTAAACACATACCATTGTCTTGCAAAATCAACCGAAATAGTATACGAATCTGTCACACGGGTCATTGTGGCAAGCACGTTGTTTACAGCATTTTCACTATCATAATCGCCAACTTCAAGGCTCATCGCGTCAAGGCTGCCTCGTCCAAGAGAAATTGACTTGCTTCCGCTTATGGTTTGATTAGCGTGATCCCAAGTGTATCCGCCACCGCCCGACGCGCCCTCTCGCGACAGGGTAAACGCTGACAGATAATGCCCCTGCGCCATCTGGATCTCAAACTCTATTTTTTCATAGAACTTAACCGTTCTTTCAAGCCCTTTGCTGATTGTATACGCGCCGCTGAATTGAGAACCACCCTCAGCATCATACGCTTTAAGTATTAAACTAAGCGATGGGTTTGTGTTAAATGTTGCATTCGTGCCGCTATAACTGCCATACGGTAACGCAACTCCATTTATAAGGCTATGCCCATTCTCAGTAGTTTTAATGGTGATTTTAAATTGCTTAATAAGCCATCTTGCATAAAGGCGGACTGGCTCGCCGTTTTCTTTATCCCACATCAAGTCCCACGTACGGGTAAGCTGCCCCGCTTGGCTAGACGTGTCCGTAGAGGCCGTCACGCCGTTACCTTCAACAACGCCATAGATATACTTGTTAAATCCACCATCTTTAAAATAATAGAACCCTTCAAGCAAGTATCCAACCGCCGTAGGTAATGCTTGTCCATTATTAAACACTTGGGTGCCAACTGCCGAACGATATTGAATGTTAAGGTGATAGGTATATTGCTTTGCGTTAAAGTCACCACCCGTTATATCGCGGTAATTAAGGCTAAGCCCGCCGTTTCCGTCGTTATAATCTTTAAGCAAATATTTTATACCGCCTGTTGGGCTGTTGTTTAATTCAAGTTGCTTGTTATCTTGTTCGCGTTTAGAAGCATCACTATCTTGATCTGGCTTGCTTACAAGATAAACTTTAACCCATTGCAACTCAACTTCTGGCTCAACTTTAACTTTAAGCGTTGTGTTTTCATCTAAATTGTTTTGATCTTGCGTTAAATGACGCTCAACAACATTCTGCCCGGATGTATTGTCGCCATTGGCTAACCACGCTAATAGGTCATAACCTTCTACCTTTAATCGTG
Source organism: Acutalibacteraceae bacterium (assembly GCA_963602035.1). GTDB lineage: Bacteria > Bacillota > Clostridia > Christensenellales > UBA1242 > UMGS2070. Next base: position 6,606 of record CAVCHC010000004.1, read on the forward strand.
GGCGCGGAAATGTTGGATACGGGCTATCAAATTTGATTTTCAGCGTAAGTGAAGTTGCCCCAAGTTCATATTGATAATTCCCTGTTATGCCCGTTAAATCAAACGATTGGTTGGTTCCGTCTAAAAGGTTGCCATTATTGTTGTCTTTGGTTGCATAGTTATAAATAACGTCAACCGTCTTCGCTTCCCAAATTGCATAAAGGTTGTATGTCGTTGCGTCGTTAAGCCCAGTACCGCCGGTTTTGTTATACGCAAAATCTACCTTGAAATTATTAAACCCGTCGGTGCCGACCTCATAAACAACAAGTTTAACGCCGCCATTAACGTTGTCTAAAACCTCTTTACCCCAACCTTTAAAAACATACCCAACTCTTATAAGGCTTGGCAGTTTAATTGTTTGGCCAAATTTAAACTTTCCATTGGTATTTTCATTAATAGATTTAAGATAAGACGCGTCAAATTCACGGTTTCCGCCGCTTTCTAAAAGAATTCTTGCCAAGGTTGAACCAAGCGCGTTGCTTACCCCACTGTTACCGTTTTGGTCATAGTGCGTCCCAGTGCTATTACTGTCACACGCAATAAGTGAAATGTCAAAAAGTTTTGGCGTCCATTTTGCAAAAAGTGTGTATGCTTGATTGGTATCGCCAGACCTAAACAACATATCGTTATAGGTAAATAATTGTTGTTTGCCCTCACCATAAACAGGCTGCAAGGCATTTGTTGTGAACGCGTTTATCGCACGCGCTTCGTCCTCAGCGCCGTCAAACTTCTCTTCATTGGTTAGCCATTTCATGTTCCACCAGCCGCCAAAATCAAAGCCATTAAGAGTTAGATTATTAACATCAACCCAAGTTGTTTTGCCATCAATTTCGGTTTCAAACTTGTGTGTAGCCGCAAAGTCAAACCACGTAGACAATGAAATTGCGTCCTTAAACAGTGACGGCCTGTCACCAAGCGAAAGCATAATATTTCCATCTGGCAATGGATTATTTGGGTTATAAATAACAGTGTATTGCAGCGCCAGCGCCATAACGCTTACGCTTACAAGCGCGTCGTTTGTTCCCGATTTAACAAGTTCACCGGGGATAACCAGTTTACCACTATTAAAATACACTTCGCTATCGCTTTGAACGGTATCGTTGGTGTCAAACGTTACGCCATCCATATTATTCTTATATTTCAAAACAACATAGAATTTAATATTAGTTCCGCCATAGCCATAATGCATTTTGCTAAATTCCATTTCAATGTCCGTGGCGTTAAAAATCATAAATTTTTTTGAAAATTCGTCTACGTTTTCAAAGGTGTATTTGTTTTGCGCAACCTCGCTTAAAATCGGGTTAAGATAGCGCTCGTTTTCTTCCTCAACCCCAAATTTGACCGCCCTGCCAAAGCCGGTATATAAAAGGGTTAATTGAATACGCTCTTTCATCAACGCTTGAAGGTTTGTCATCTCGCCAGTTTTCTGCGCATAGTAATCTTGGTTTGAATAGCTGTTATAACTTGCGCCCTCGCCGTCGCCTGCCTTATATCCCAAGTCAAAGTTAAACTCAACCTCAGTCAGTTTTGGCGTAAACTCAACATTTAATAGGCGCGCATTCTCAACCGCCGCGTTACCACTGCCACTGTCAACATCAAACGTAACTTGGCTAACTGGGAAGCTTGCTCGATCAGGTGAGATTTTGTCGTCCATTGACTTGGTGCTGAATTTATCAAACGCCGACGCCCCCGTAATCTCGGTGTAATTTAACCAGTTTTTGCCATCGTCTTCGCGCACCGAAACGGCAACCGCTTTAAGTTTTTTGCCAACAATCAAATAAACTACTGGGCTTGACTTCTCGCCGTCCTTTTTTTCTACCTTAGTAAAATATATTCCCGCTTTAAGTGGCGCCTTTGCCGCCGTAAAGTCTTCAAGCGGCGAAGTGAACTTGGCGTCCGTTACAAGGTTGCCACTTGCGTCAATAAGTGAAAGTTTATAGTCAAGGTCGGCCATATTGTTGCTTGTTCCGTCTTCGCTTAGGTTAAAGTCAACAATCGCGCCGCTAACTTTAACCATCTCAATGCTGTCAAACTCAGCGCAAATCTGCGTTTGATAATAGTTCCCGCTAAGCATAAACACAACCGCATCAAACGGCTGCTCTGTCTTATAAACAGACCCGCTTTTTATCGTTACTTCGGACGAAGTAGCGTTATTTCGATAGCCAACAACGCTGCAATGCGCCGCCAGCCCCGTCAGGCTATATTGATATTGAATTTTACCATCAACATAAACGATTTTGCAAACCAAAGCCGGCTGAAACTTGTCTTTGCTTTTCTCGGCGCTGTCCATCTTTTCAAGCGCCTCACTTAAAGACAGACCTCCCGCGCGCACCGCGTTATAATAACTGTCAAGCATAGAACTGCCAAATCGAACCGATTTAAGGTACGTGCCTTTTGGCGCCTCAAATCTTACTTTAAGCACCTGCGTCGCGTTAAACTTGGTGGCATTCCCATTCGCGTCCATAAGCCAAGACGCGTTGTGCGTTAACGGCTGAACAATCGTCTTTTTATCATTTTCAAGAAGCGTTATGCCCGCCTCGCCCGTTGTGCCATAAAGCGGGTTATCTTGATTGTCGCCATCTGTTACCTCAGCGTTATCAACCATCGTATAAACTTCAAACGACGAATGCTTAAACTCGTCAAACACCGCCGCAAAAAGAATATCCTTATTGTATCCGCCCGTAAGCCACTCTTTGCTTACCCTTGGATGGTCTGGCATTGATGGGTTGGTTTTTGGATGACACTCCGCGCTGCTGTAACTAAGCGTTTCGCCCGCCGTTAAGCCAAACTTATAGTTTAAAGTTGGATAGTTGCCAAAATTGTCGCCCTCAAAAGTTATGCCAGTGTATTTGCACTTTTGCGTTTTGTTAGAGTCATTAAGAGTGATAGTTTCACCAACTTGGTTGTTATCTGCCCCAACAATAATCGTCCAGCCATAATAAATTTTGATGGTTATGCAGTCAGTTTGAAAAGCAACGTCGATAAGGTACCTAAGTTCAAGCGGCGTTTCGTCATTTTTTGTTTCATAGTTGGTATACCCCTCGCCCTTCGCAACCGTATATTTAAATGCGTCGTTGGTTTCGTCATACTCCGCGTCAAGTTTGGCTATCATTACTCGCCCCAAAACGTGCGAATAAATAGTATCTCCCGCTTGTATCGAGTGTGCTGTAAGTGAAAGAGCGGACGACCCCGCTTTTCCAAGCGACGCAATACCATAACCATAGTTCTTTTGATTATTTTGAATAGTTTTGTCAGTGGTTGTAAGTTTCGTGCCATCTATCCACTCTACCTGACCATTGTCTTGGTTAAAAAGCTCAGGGTAATAAAGCGAACCCGTGCCGCCCTGACGTTTCTCCGTCGCGTCAAGCACCGCGTTTGCAACGTCCGCGCTACTGGTTGACGCGCTTATTTTATCCTCATCTGGCGTGGCCACGATAAGGTCATAGGCCTTTTCGATTACGCCAAACGTAACAACGTCGCTTAAAATCGAAATGCTGTCAAGCGTCCCGTTCGCCGCGATGTTAGCAACTATCCCCTCGTTTTTGGCGTTAACCAGCCCGTAATAGACGGCCGGTATCTCAATTTCAAGCGTCTTGCCATCATTAAATCGCACCATCTTTCCTGACGACGGCAGATTTTCATTAAGCATAATCTGCGCCGCCGTAAGATCCCACGTGCCCGCTATCGCGTTAAGGTCAGCATCGGTTTGGGTGCCGTTTAACTTCGCGCTTTCAAACTTAACCGCAAAATACGTGTCATTCTTCCAAAGCACGTTGTAGTTAAGCGTAACAAACTCGTCGCCCTCGCCCGTATATAATTTGATAGCAATGGTCTTAAAGCGATAGTCGCTTTCGTCCGCGCTTTGGCCAGCATTATCAAGCGCAAGGCCGCCCGTGAACTTAAACTTTGTTGACGGCGTGATGTTTGCCTGTCTTTGGTCGTCAAGCGTCGTTATAATCGTGGTAGTTTTGCCATTAGCCTCTGTCACCTCGCCCGTTACACAGCCCGTGCTTGCATCAAAATCGGTTCTAACGAAAAAGTCAATGAGTTGCGCGCTAAGGGTAAAGTTTGAAAGCGTATAGCCCGTGTCCATCATAAACCCGTCGCCGCTTGCATTAGGCACAATGCTGTCATCAAAAAACGTCCTGCCGCTTCCATCTGCATAAGCTTTTTCTTTAAGGTCAGCGTTAATCTGCTTTAAAAACTTAACAATGTTAAAGTTTTGCGCCGCATAAATATCGCTGTTGGCAACATTTTTTACGCCTGTCGTTTCATTCTCGCCAAATGGAATATAGTTAACATCAACATAGGCCTCGCCGCCATCAAGCGCCTTGTTTAAAAGTTGAAGCATCCAGTTGTTGATTAGATATGTCTTTTTAAAAATCTGTGGCATCTTTAAGATGTTGATTTTTTTGGTGGTTTTATCTCTAAAATCTTCAAGGTTGATTTTAAAGTCAGCAAATTGCGTAAACGTAGATTTAATGCCATAAACCCTGTTAAATACGTCTGTTGAATAGTTTTTAAAATTGCCCGCATTAAGCACGGTGCCGTCTTTGCTTGACGTGTCAACTTCAAGCGTAAACGTAAGGTCTTTGCCCTCAAAAACAGCAACAAAATGCAACTCGTTTTCAGCGTTCTCAAAATCGCTGTTGGTTACGCCAAGTTTAATCTCTTCGCCCGATTTAAAGATAAGCGGAACCGTTTTGCCAGTTGCGTCTGTCGTTGTAACGCGCTCAAACTTACCTTCTTTATTAACAATAAGCGGCTGCCAGCCTACAAAATTGTATCCAACCTTAGCCGCCACCGGAACATATTTAAGCTTTTGCCCAAACAAAATTTTATATTCATCCGTGGTTGAAATCGCCGAAAAATGTACGCTTTCGCTTGCATCGCTAAATCTTGCATAAAGACTGTTAGTCAGCCCCGTTTTAGTGCCACTGCCGTTTATATTTGTATAAATTGCTGCTTCACCAAGCGCCCCGCCAAGGTCAATAAGGCTCAGCGCAAAATGGTTGCCGCCCGCCGTACCGTCGTTATAATACCAATCTTCAACGTCGCCAACAAGGTTGATGTCGTCAAGTTTGTCGTCCTCGGCGATGTAGATGGCCGAATACTCCCTCGGCGTCCACCCAACCATCATATTAGTGGTCGTTTGATAGTTATAATAATATTGATAGTCTTTATCAAAATCGCTTACCTTGCCATCAACGCTGGTTTCTGCATTGCTGCCATTAAGCAGGCGCCCCGTGTCTCGCCAGTTTGAAAAGATTTGAAAGATTGGGCTGTATGCATACGCATTACTTACGCCCTTCATCTTATATAACTTTCGAGTGTTGTCTTCATCGCGAATGAACGCGTCGCCCCACTCACCGCTTACGGCGTTAACAACCCTAAGCCCTGCGCTTAGCCCGTTTTTAGACACCTTAAATATGCTGTTAAATGTGTTTTGTTTTGATGAGGCCTCACCGCTGCCCCAGGTGTCGCCCGCAACGAACGATTGAAAGTTAAGGCCGCTTCGCCCGAACCCTTCGGCTTGGGCTCTTTCTTCGTCCGTAAGGTTATCTATATTTGTGTCTTTGAAGTTAATGATATCAAGGCTGTCAACGTAATAGCCCGCCTTTTTAAGCGTAAACGGAAAGCCGTCGGTGCACTTAGCATTGTTATAAAGCCCATAGATGCCCCCCGCCGACAAATCTGCATATTCGCCATTTGTAGTTCCGCCACCAGAGAAGATAACAAACCGTTCTTGGCCATAAACGCCAGTGTTAGAATAGGCCTCTTTAAACTTTTTCACATTAAACTGTTCTGTACCCCAACCAAGAGTATCAGCTGCTTCTTTTAAACTATTAATAAGAACTGACCCCGCGTTGGTAAAAATTTTAAGCAGTTCTTCAATCTCCAAGACCTCGCCATCAGTGCTGCAAATAATCGCCGTGCCATTAGTGCCTCTGTTGCCCGTCAAGATGGCGTTTTGCAAAACGTTGTACGCCTCCCCGTTCTCGTCAAGGTCATAAAGTTTAAGCTCGCTGTAACTTTCATACACCACCACCGACGTCGTCCACGAAGAACCCCCGCGCCTGCCATAAAGCGGATGGTTTGTGCTTTTTACAGGGTTAATAGCCGAAATAACATCATTGCTATAAACATTTCTTACGTACATTGCATTGCTTTGCTCGCCCGGAACAAGTTCAATATAATAGCCATTGTCAGCCAATATTGCAAGTGGGTTTGACACTTTGCCCCAGTCACTAGACGGCTTAGCGGTTTTAGCAAATTTAAAAGGATAATAATACGAACCGCTAAAAGAATACTGTTTCATCATACTGCCAACAGCGTTTCCATCAAATGAGTTAATTTGGTTGGCCTCTGATGGTGAAAACGCGTCGGTTGAGATATTGTTAGCTGCTGCCAAAACGTCATAAACCCCAAAATTGATAGGTGTAAGCGTTATAGCCATCGCCGAGATGGTAACAAGTCGGTCATACGAGTCGCCATTAAGAGAAACATAGGGGTTGGTTTCTTGTGAGATAAACTCTTGCCCGCTATTATTTTGACTATTTCCAATTACGATAGTTGATGAAAGTTCTTTGGCCTTTTGCGTGTAGTTATTATACGTTAAAAAGCGTTGGTTAGTTGTGTATGAGTCGCCCGTAACCTGATCAACAATTTCTAAGCTTGTTGACGAACCCATACCAAAATAAAGCCCAGTGTTGCTGGCCTGTCCATCATTAATTTTAAGTTTAAATGTCAGTTTAACTTCATATTGCATATCGGCCATTTTGGTTATTTCATAGGTTACCGAAAGCGTAACCAAGTCATCAACCCCATTGCCTTTAAGCAAATTTTTAGTAGCGCCTAAGTTATATTCGCCGCGAAACGATGTGGCATCATAATTCCCGTTAACGGCCGACCTAACCAAGTTCTTAACGCCAATGCCAATGTAGGCGCCGCGCTTGTTATAATATCCATCATCATTGCTAAGTGTTGTGTAAATTTTTGCGCCGCCGTATGAAAGCGTGTTTACCTGCCACCCCGAAAACGCTGATGGCGCAATATCGTCTTCATCGCTTGTACGCGTAATAATGCCAGACACCGAGTCCGCATAAACCAGTTTGATATTTTTAAAACTTGACGCACTTTTGCCAAGCGACACTTGCGCAACCGTCTTGCTTACCTGCTCGCTTGCGTTTTTGCTTGTTTTGGCCTTAATTCCGTTATCGTTATAAACGATTGAAATCGCGCCCATTTCGCCCGTAGTGCTGTTAATGTTAGAAATAAACTTAAAGTCACTGCGCGCAAGACCAGCCTTGATTATCTCGCCATTAAGTTTTTTAAGCGTCCACGTCGTTCCGCTTTCGTCAGCCGACAAATAATAGTCAACGCCGTATTGCGCAAACGTCTTAAATTCGCTTATGTTACTAAACAATGTTGTTGACGTGTCAATAATGTCAACAACCGCCTTAGCGCTTATGTTATAAACAGATATAGAGTTTGACGTAAACAAAAAGCAATAGCCGTTCGTTATCGTGCTAATCGCGTTATATTCACAATTTAAAATGATATTGCCATCAGTGTCCGCAAGGCCATATTTGTTACCAAAATTCTTTGTAACAAACACCCCGTTATAAACATTGCCTGAGGCAGCAATACCGTCTTTTTTAAGGTTACCCTTTAAGTCTAAAATCGCCTTTTGGCAGATAAGATTGTCGTTAAAAAAGCCTATTATCTTGCCATACTTTTGCTCATTAATTGAAATCGCCGTTTCAAATTTTGAAAGGTTAACATAGTGTACTATTGGGTTTTTTAAGGTAACAACCTCGTCAATCTTAGTTGGGTCATTAACAAAATCATACTCAACAATACGCGCAAACCCCGCCAGGTCGCTAAGCTCAACGCCAAAAACCTTGCCGTCTTTTTTATAGTCTTTTACTTCATTGTTAGCAATGTCATAAACGAAACACTCTTGCTTAACAAAAATGTTTTTGCCTTCTTCGCTTTCGCCGACACTGTTAAACCTATTTACCTCAATAAGCCAGTTCGCCTCAGAGTTAAGCGTAGGCACCGTCAGCTTTTCAATAAACAGCCTATTATTGCTTAAAACCGTAATTCGATTTTCGTAAGACAACTGAAAATGATACACCTGCCCATCAATGCAAAAAGCTTTGGTATACCCCGCCGTCTGCCAGTCTTCATCGGCTGAATAATAAACATTTTGCTCCTCGCGCACAAGTTTAAACGTATCGCCAGACAAGTCATAGGCGCGCGTCCAGTCAAGTGAGCGCACCAGCAAAAACTTATCGCTTGACGCAAACGAAACAACAAAATTGTTTTCCCCCGCATCGGCATCCGCCTTACTGTCAGTATGCTCAAAATCAACTAGCCCCGTTTTCAGGTCAACAACTTTAAGCGAATAAAACGAGTCATACCCTACCGCTTCATCTGTACCCGCGACCTTAACCATACTTTCGTCGCGGCTTAAAATCGCGCGATGGCCAACAATCTTGATGCCCGAAATGGCCTTAATGCCACTGCTAGACGCGTCGCCAATCGTGATAAACCTCGATTTGCTGTCAGTGCTGTCACCATCGGTATACACAATTTTTCCAGTTTTAAGGTTAATGATAAACGGACGATTGCTGCCCGTCACCGTCCCGTAAGACACAACCGCATAGTCGCCCTCGATTTGATAAACCGTGTCAAACCCCTGTTCGTCTTCGCCAACAACGCCGTCATTATCCGCATCGTAACAAAAACGCCTTGGGTTCTCCCCGCGCGAAATGATAACGTGCTTGCCACCAACGCTTACAACCAAATAGTCGTCGCCCACTAAGCGCACGTCATTCGCCGACGCCGACACCGTTGACGGAAGCTGAATTTGGCTATCCTTCGTTTCCGTCGTGTCGCCGCCCGAAAGAATAGAGTCAATAAGGCTCCTTTCCATCTCGGTGTATTTTGGCTTGTTGTCGGTAGGCTTCCTAAAAAGAAAATAGCCGCCAACCGTCAAAACAACAAGGGCAACCAAAACAAGGCTTATGGTATAAAAAACTTTCGTCGCTTTTTTCATCTGTTACCTTCCCCTTATCAGCGTTCACTTTTAGTATGTTCTTAGCGCGCGCAGATAATACAATTACATTAATAATATTATACTTATCTTCGCCCCATCCGCCAAACGATTTCGCCCTAAAATTTTATATCAGTTTGGTTGAGATTTTAATGTCATTGCGAGGAGCGCAGCGACGTGACAACCCCCAAAACCGCGCTACGCCTGGTAGTTAAAAGTGAAGAGTGAAAAGTTAAAAGAAATTGCTGGTATTTTAGATAACGCCGTAAGCGACTAATCTATACATCCATTTCCCAACTCCGCCCCCTTTAGGGGGAGGATGGTCGAACGTAGCGTAGAGCGTAGAGAGACGGAGGGGGTTAATCAGTCCGCAGAAAAAACGAGGCTACTTCAATGCAATAAATACCTTGTCATATTTATTTTACACTTATTTCGGTAAATAATAATCTTAATCAACTTTTATAATTTTCATATGTAGACCTCATACTTTCACCCCAGTTTTTATCGTAACTTAGTCTTATTATTCACCATTTATAAAAAACGCAATTTTGATGCTGATTTTTAAAATTTTGCCATTATTTTTGATTTTTTACGTCAATTTTGCGTTTTTTAATGGCTAAAAATTCTACAAACTCACCGACAATGTACCCTATCCCAAGCACACCAATTATCGGGTAAACAACGTCAATTATCTTAACAAATCCAACCAAACTTATTACCAGCGCCACGATAAAAGCCAACAACGTCGATGTCAAATCGTTTTTAAATTTTGTTTTAATTCGGTTTTTTATAACAACGCCCGACGCAACCAATGTGGTAAGCAGCCCAAACGCGATTATAATTTTAAAGCACACGCCAAGCCAACCCGCATTCATTTGCGCCAATTTAAGCAATGGCATACTTGACCGACCGTCGCCATACATCATCAAACACAGCCCTATAACAAAAAGCAAAACAAACACCACCGCGCCAAATATAACAGCCACCGCACGCCGTTGTTTGGCCGATTTAAGGTCTCCCGCAAAAATGGCAGCAATCGGCATAACGGTCAAAACATTCATCCCCACATACATAAGCCCAAACCCAACCGCCGAAATGCCACCATCCGCCACATTTATCTTAGCCATACTAAGCGGATTCTTAGCCAAACAAAAAGCCAAATTGATAAAAACAAAGCCAACAACAAGCGGTATAAAAACGCGGTTAATTTTATCCAGCACCGACTTCCCCATCGCAACAAAAACAAGCGCCAAACCAATACAAGCACACGAAAAAGCAACGCTCCCGCCCAAAAAATTTGCACTTAAATCAAACACACCCGCAATCATCGCCGCCATAACAACAAGGCTGCAAAGCTCAAACAAAACAGTGTTAACAATGCCCTTAATTTTTATAATTTTAAGGCCTTTTGCATTACCACTTAACCCACATCCGCCCGCAACAGTGCCTTCCTTTAAGCGATTTTCGCCCTCACATTTATCGCCGCTACCGGCATTAATCTCGGGGTTTCGCGCCGCCTGATTTTTGGCCAAAAACATAAAAACAACAAGCCCAAAAATCGCGCTTGAAACGGCAGCACTAATCAGCCCAAAAACACCGAACCTTGCATAAAAAGAATAGATTTCACGCCCACTTACAAAGCCCACGCCAACCAGTGTTCCAACCAAAGAAAACGCAACCGCCAACGCCTTTTTCATAATAAATTTTATGCAACTTTAAACCGAAAATTCCTTATTCTCACCATCCCAAAACCAGTCCTCCAACAGCTATTTTGCCATCCTCAAACAAAAACGGGCTTCCGGCTATTATTTTGTTACCGCCGAATAAACTATCATTTTTTTTGGAGCCCAATTGTCACAAAAACACAAAATCAAACGGCCGTTTTAACCAAACACCACCCCTAAAAAACACCAGTCAAACCCAGTCCCAAAATTAAAAAGACCAACAAAAAAGTACCGCCATCGCAGTACTTAATTTTAACAACAATTAAATTTTATTTATCACACACCCTTAAATTTAGCAATTAAAATTTAAGGTTATCAACATAAAATCACATTCGTGTTTATAACTTATAAATTATTCGGCCGCAGTTCTCGCATTCAAGAACGTGCTTAGTGTCAAGGTCTTTAAGTTTGCCCGCTGGCACTTCCATCCTACACCCGCCGCAACGATTGTCTTTAAGCGGAACAAAAATAGGAAACACCTTGCCCTCTTGCTTGCTTAGATACTTATTTAAAAACTCTGGGTTAACCTTCTTTTTCTGCGCGTTAAGTTCGTCAACAAGCGCCTTAATTTTAGGCTCGACTTCTGCCTTAGCCTTGTCAAGCTCTTGCCTATAAAAGTTAAAGTTGCCCTTCGCCGTCTTCGCATTTTTCATAAGCGTTTCAAACTCTTTGTTGATTGAAACAAGTTTGTTTTGCGCATTGTTTAAGTCGCGTTCAAGTTTTGAAAGTTTTTCAGCAAGTTTTAAAACCTCTTCTTCGCCTGCTGCCAAACTTTCCGCGTCTTCACCTTGCACGGTCACGCCTTCAAGTTTTTCAACAACATTATTAATATCCTTTTTGATATTTTCTAAAACTTTTACCGCCCCTTGCGCCGCACCATCAAGCTCAAAAAGTTTGGCCTGAGTATCCTTTAAATACTGCTGCATTTGCGCCGCCTTTTTACGGTTTTCATTCTGCGCAAGTTCGCCGTTTAGCTTCCTTAATTTTGCATCAATTTCTTGATATTTTAAAAGTTCTTGCATAATTGTTCTCCTCTTTATTTTCTGCAATTTTGGCACAAATTTTTGAAATTTTGGCCAAATTTTGCATATTTCACCTTAATTTTGCGTTTTTTTGCACCGCTTTTTAGTCACTTGCGTAAGTTAAATTTTTAACCTCGCGCGCGCCTATTTTATCCACATCTCACACTAATAGTAGCAATATTTTGTCGCGCCAATTGCACTATCAGCAACCAAATAAAATTTGCGCTTTTTATTAATTGCCCAAAAAGTCTTTAAGCTTTTTGCTGCGCGATGGGTGTTTAAGTTTCTTTAACGCCTTAGCCTCAATCTGCCTAATACGCTCACGCGTAACGTTAAATTCTTTGCCCACCTCTTCAAGCGTACGTGGATGCCCATCATCTATGCCGTATCTAAGCATAATAACTTTTTGCTCACGCGGGGTAAGCGTATTAAGCACCTCTAAAAGCTGCTCTTTTAACATCAATATCGTTGCCGAGTCTGACGGGTTAGTTGCGTTCTCATCTTGCAAGAACGTGCCAAGATTGCTGTCTTCCTCTTCGCCAACTGGCGTGTCAAGCGAAATCGTATCCTGACTTATTTTTTGAATTTCGCGCACCTTTTCTTCGGTGATGCCCATCTCTTTTGCAATCTCGTCAGTTGATGGTTCGCGCCCAAGCGTTGAAACAAGTTGCTTAGTCACGCGGCTAAGTTTGTTAATCGTTTCATACATATGCACAGGTATACGAATTGTGCGCGCCTGATCAGCAATCGCACGCGTTATGCTTTGCTTTATCCACCACGTCGCATACGTTGAAAAGCGATACCCCTTGGTATAGTCAAACTTTTCAACCGCCTTCATCAAGCCAAAGTTGCCCTCTTGAATAAGATCCAAAAACAGCATCCCGCGCCCAACATACCTTTTAGCGATTGAAACAACCAGCCTAAGGTTAGCCTCACTAAGTTTGTGCTTGGCCTCTTCGTCACCCTCGCCCATACGCTTAGCAATCTCTATCTCTTCATCAGGCTTTAAAAGCGGAACCTTGCCTATATCTTTAAGATACATCTTAACGGGGTCGTCAACGTTAACTTGGTTAGCAAGTTTTTCAAGCTCCTCGTCATTTTCCATAAGCGTTGTTTCGATAAGCTCAATGCCCGCCGCCTTGATTTTTTCAAGGATGTCATCAATCTCTTCGGTGTTAAGCTTAGCAAACCTCTCGCTTACCTCTTCAATAGTTATCGAGCCCTTAACCTTAGCGTGCTCAATAAGTTTGTTAATTTCAAGTTCTATTTTCTCTTTTTTGTTAATCATAATTCCACCTTTTTGGCCTTTATTTTGTTTATTGTTGATGTTATTTCTGTCAAGATTTCTTTGCGCTTAGTGTTGTCTACCTCGCCATCAAGCTGCGCATTTAACTGCTCTAATCGCGATTCTAAGTAAGACTTATAAACAACCCACAAACAATCTTTAAAATATTTCGCCTCGTTTTCTTCACTGCCATTGGCGTACGCATAGGTTATAAGCTCGTCAAAGTCTTCTTGAAAGTTGCCCCCCAAAAACGCCTTACACCGCTCAATCATCTGCGCCGTGCTTACTGACCCGCGCGCCGCCTCAATCGCCCGCGCAAACTCAACAAACTCTTCGCCCTTAAAGATAAACGTCACGTCCTTTTGAAAATGCGCAAACGGCTTTAAGTGCAGCATACAAGACAAAACAAACTTCTGTGCCTTCGCAAGCGCATTGTCTACCGCCTCAACCTTCTCGCGCGAGTTCTTAAACACCTGCGGATTTGAAAGCGCGCTTGACCCCTCTATGCCGCCCATTTGACGCCTTAAAAAGTCAATGTTGGTGTTGCTCATCTCCGCCACCAAAGGTATGTATACCTCTCGCTCAACCTCGCTTGACAACTCTTTTAAAACAAGCAGCGCATTTTCAACAAACTTGGTGCGCCCCTCGCGCGACTTCATATCGCACTGACGCCTTATAACTTCAAGCTTAAAGTCAGTAAGCGGCATCGCCTCGCGCATCAGTTTAACAAACCCCTCGCGCCCCAGCTTATTGATAACGTCGTCAGGGTCCATCCCCTCAGGCAGGTTCATAACCTTGATGTTAAGCCCCTCCGCCTTTAAAATGTCAAGGCCGCGCAAGGTAGCCTTTTGCCCCGCAAAGTCGCCGTCATAACAAATCAAAACATTGTCGCTAAACCGCTTTAAAAGCTTGGCTTGGTCACTTGTAAGCGCCGTGCCCATACTAGCCACCGCCGTGTCAAACCCCGCCTTGTGAAGGCTTACAACGTCCATCTGCCCCTCAACGATAAGCATATATTTTATCGCGTTCGTGGCCTCGGCCTGCTTTTTCTTCTTAACAAGGTTAATCGCATAAAGCGTTTTGCCCTTTGAAAACACCATCGTTTCGGCCGTGTTTAGATACTTTGCAAACTTGCCATTATCAAGAATACGCCCCGAAAAGCCAACCACGTTGCCCATCACGTCAATTATCGGGAACGCAAGCCGACCCGCAATCGTGTCATACAAATGGTCCTTTTTCTTGCAGACCCCGCTTTCAAGCATCTCGGTTTCGGTGTATCCCAAACTGAAAAGATATTTAGGCAACTCGTTATACCCCAAAGACGCCCCAAGCCCAAACCTGCGCGCCACGTCTTGCGGCACCTGACGCTTGGCCAGATAGTCATTCGCCTCAGGTTTAAGGTTTGAAAACAAGTTTTTTGAATAATACCTAGCAGTATCTTTAAGGCACGCAAGCAATCGGTCACGGTGCTTTTTGCGCTCTTCAATGTCGTCTTTATGGTCACCGCCACTAAACGCCGGCACCTGCATACCCGCCTGCTCGGCCAGTATCGAAACGGCGCCCATAAAATCGGTCGACTCTATCTCTTCAACAAACTTAATTACGTCGCCGCCCGCCTTACAGCCAAAACAGTGATAATACCCGTCAATCTCGTTAACAGCAAAAGACGGCGTCTTTTCTCCATGAAACGGACACCTACCCCAATAAAGCCTGCCCTTGTGTTCAAGCGGTACATACTTACCAACCACCCGCACAATGTCAACGCGCGACTTTAACTCCTCTAAAAACTTTCCAAAATCTTCTGCCAACTTATCCTACCAAACAATTATATACGCTTTTTTCTTTTACAAACTAACTCTATACCAAATAGTTTTTTAATTTAAACAAAATTGTTTACAATAACAATCAAATATATATTCGACAAACTTTCGCCGTTCCCTTTAAATTCAAAAACTTTCTTAATTTAGCAACTAAATCACTAAAAATTTTTTAAATCTCCCCCTTACCGTCTTCAATTTCACCAACTTAATTTGTCTTACAATTTTTCAAAACCGCCACAACAATTTATTTCACAAATTTACCAATCGTTACCTGCATTTGCCCACTAATTTACAAAACTGCCTCCATAATTTATTTCACAAATTCACCAATCGTTACCCCCATTTGCCCGCCAATTTACAGAACCGCCACCATAATTTATTTCACATTTTATCAAAAAAAGCACCCTTACCTTTGCCTATTTAAAACAAAAGTAAGAGTGCTCCATTTGTTAAATTTAATACTAAAACCTTAGTTATTTAGCCTCATAAATCTTTTTGCCCATAATTGAGTACATCTGTTGTAACGCACCATCTGCGGTTTTATCCGCAGAAATATATATCATATTAGCGTTTTTGCCATCCCAGTTTGCCGCATCTGCATTAGCTTCAAGTGTATAGCCATAAAGGTTTGAAACCTCGCCGATTAGAACAACATCCTTAGTCTCATAGCCTGAGTAATCTGCGGTACGGAATGTGTCATTTACAACTGTCCCAGAAAAACAAGCAACATTGTTAACCGTCGCGTGACCAACATTCCCCGGCCTTACGTCAACATTAAAATCATTTGCTGTATAGTCAATTAATTTAATATTAAACTTAGAATGCAAAGCCCTATTCCCAATTGGGACATTATACATAAACTTGGTCTCGCCTTTCCAATAATAAACATCAACTTGATTTTCAGCAGATTTTTTTTGATATTTATGTTCTCTTGTCATAGTAGTTGCGCGCCCGTCATCAATAGCAAGTTCGAATTTTTCTTCAAGAATAGAAATTACGTTTGTTTCATCATTCGCGTCACACTCAACGTCTTTCATTGAAAAGGTATACTTATTTTTACTATATTCAATAAACATATAAGTTTTCGAATAAGTACCATCTTCGGCAGTGTTTTCTTGAACTACTTCGCGCCCTATAACGCGTAATTCATCATCAACGTTATATTGATACCTACCAAACACTTCCGAAATCTTGTCTTCTAAGCTAGCCCCCACGTGAGTTGGCCTCAACAAAGACAATTTCTCGCTACCGCCATCCTCAACAAAGTACATATCTACATTATCATTGCCTATATACGACTTGCCTTCTGCGTATGCAAACCTCGCAGCCATTATCCCAAATTTTTCAAGAGTTGAAGGCGTTAAATCTTCAATCTGCGCATTTTTGTCTTCAATTTCAGCATCTTTTTCGGCAATCGTTGTGTCTTTTTGCTCAATCTTGGCTTTAAGGTCGTCAATCTCAGCAAGCGTCTTGCTGTCAGCACAACCAACTAAGCCAACGCTCAGCGCCACGCAAACACACAAACACAGCGCCACAAGCATCTTTTTGAATTTCTTCATTTTGTTCTCCTTTTTATTTTTCTTTTTAAGGACGATTCCACTTCTACCATTACCAGCGTAGCCTCCGCCCCCTTGGCTCGTCGCAACTCGAACTTGTTTGACGCTCAGCATTGCCAACGCAAGGGTTCGCTTTACTGGCGTTCGGTTGCTCCTCTTCATCTGCGAATTTTTTCCAAAATTCTAGATGAGCACGCTGACGCGTGAGACCAAACGGAGGGGGTATTGTCCTCTATTAATGCAACACAAAAGTTTGGAAAAGCGCACACCCTTTTGCATTGCTAACTGACATTATTGTATACGAAAATACTTCGTAAGTCAAATATTTTACGAGCCATTTTCGTAAAATTTAAGTATGGAAACATTTAAAACACGGCTAAAAGAATTACGGCTTTCAAAAAAATGGACGCAAAGCCAGCTGGCCGCCCACCTCAACACCACGCAAGACACGATTTCGCTTTGGGAACTGGGCAAAAGCTACCCCGATATGCGCGCCATCATCGCCCTGTGCGCCCTCTTTGACGTATCAAGCGACTACCTTTTAGGCCTCACGCCGTACTAAACCTTTTGTTAAAGTTTAAAGTGTAAAGTTTAAAGTTGAAATATGGACAAAAACATATATTACAATAAAAAATACTCTAAGTTAACCAATCATTGCTAACTTAGAGTTTTTTTATGTGCGCTTTATACATTGCATTCACCCGCACTCATCACTTTACGCCACTTATACACCATTTTTAACCCAACTCCGCCCCCTTCAGGGGGAGGGTCGTTGAGTGAAGCGTTAAGCGTAACGAGACAGAGGGGTTAATAAGGCAACTTGAAAAAAGAAAATACTCTATGTTAGTCGATTTTGACCTACATAGAGTATTTTTTTATTGTGATATTATTTTTGTCATTACAAAGAGGCAAGGCCGACATTATCAATCCCAGCCGCTTTATAGTATCCTCGTTTTTTCTGCGGACTGATTAACCCGCTATCCCTCCACGGTCAGCGTGCCCACCCTCCCCCTAAAGGGGGCGGAGTTGGGAATAATATATATTGATTTGTCACATATAGCAATATCAATTACCATATAACTAACTATTTAAATATTACGTTAAAGCAATTAATTCATATCACAACTTTCTAAATTTGTTACGTGTAAAAACACAGAATTAGGATGAGAAACGCCAAAATAAAAGGCGGAATACCGAATAAGTGTACTCCGCTTTTTATGCTAATAAATATCCGCAGATTTAAGATGAGAAAGAAAGAAAAAAGAGGCTTATCAAGACAGAGCGTACTTTTCGTACGTGACGTCTTGTAAGCCTCGCATTTTCTGCACTTTATCGCTTAAATATGCGGATATTTTATTGCAGCCTGCGCCGCCGCCAACCTAGCAATAGGCACCCTAAATGGTGAGCAAGAAACATAGTCAAGCCCGATTTGATGGCAGAACTCAATAGAGCTTGGGTCGCCACCGTGCTCACCGCAAATACCGCAGTGAAGGTTTGGCCTTGTTTCTTTACCAAGAGTTACGGCCATCTTCATAAGCTTGCCAACACCGATAGTGTCAAGGCGCGCAAATGGATCGCTTTCATAAATCTTGTTTGAATAATAGCTAGGCAAGAATTTGCCCGCGTCGTCACGGCTGAACCCAAAGGTCATTTGCGTTAAGTCGTTAGTACCGAAACAGAAGAACTCTGCCTCTTTGGCAATCTCGTCCGCCGTTAAAGCCGCGCGAGGAATCTCGATCATCGTGCCGACTTCATATTTAAGGTCAGCCTTAGCGTTAGCGATAACCTCGTCCGCCGTTTTAACAACGATTTTCTTAACGAACGCAAGCTCTTTAATCTCGCCAACAAGCGGAATCATAATCTCAGGGACAATGTTCCAGTCTTTATGACGCTTTTTAACCGCAATCGCAGCCTTAATAACCGCCTTAGTTTGCATAACCGCGATTTCAGGATACGTTACCGTCAAGCGACAGCCACGGTGACCCATCATAGGGTTAAACTCGTGAAGGTCGGTGATGTATTGCTTGATTTGCGCAACAGTTTTGCCCTGCGCCTTAGCAAGTTTTGCAATGTCAGCCTCGTCAGTAGGAACAAACTCGTGAAGAGGTGGATCCAAGAACCTGATACAAACTGGCTTGCCTTCAAGCGCCTCCATAAGTCCCTCAAAGTCAGCCTGTTGCATAGGCTCAATCTTAGCAAGCGCCTTTTCGCGCTCTTCAACCGTGTCAGAACAAATCATCTCACGGAACGCGCCAATACGGTCTGGGTCAAAGAACATATGCTCGGTTCTGCACAAACCAATGCCCTGCGCGCCAAGTTCTTCGGCACGTTTAGCGTCAGCCGGAGTGTCCGCGTTGGTTCTTACGCCAAGCGTACGGTATTTATCCGCAAGTTTCATTATGCGGCCAAAGTAACCACTGTTAGGGTCAGCAGGCACCGTCTTGATTTCGCAATCATAGATTTTACCAGTTGAGCCGTCAAGTGAAAGGCTGTCGCCCTCTTTAAAGGTCTTGCCCGCAAGCGTAAAGCACTTGTTTTCTTCGTCCATCTTAATGTCGCCACAACCAGAAACGCAGCAAGTACCCATACCGCGCGCAACAACGGCCGCGTGAGAAGTTTGTCCACCACGTACCGTCAAAATTCCTTGGGCGTATTTCATACCCTCGATGTCTTCTGGGCTGGTTTCAAGACGAACAAGCACAACCTTTTCTTTGTTTTTGCCATGAATAACAGCATCCTCTGCCGTAAACACAATCTTGCCCGCAGCAGCCCCAGGAGACGCCGCAATACCCTTACCAACAACATTGTTTTTGTCAGCATTCTTTAACGCGGTTGCGTCAAAAGTTGGGTGCAAAAGCATATCAAGGGTCTTCGCGTCAATTTGCATTAACGCCTCTTGCTCGCTAATCATACCCTCGTCAATAAGGTCGCACGCAATGCGAATAGCGGCAGCCGCCGTCCTTTTACCATTACGCGTTTGAAGCATATAAAGCTTTTTGTCTTCGATAGTAAATTCCATATCTTGCATATCGCGATAGTGCTTTTCAAGCGTGTCACAGATAGTCAAGAACTGGTTATAAACGTCTGGCATAATCTCTGCCATTTTAGCAATTGGCATAGGAGTTCTTACGCCCGCAACAACGTCTTCACCTTGCGCGTTCATCAAGAATTCGCCCATAAGCCCCTTTTCACCAGTAGCAGGGTTACGCGTAAATGCAACGCCCGTACCACTCGTCTCGCCCATGTTACCAAACGCCATCATCTGTACGTTAACCGCCGTGCCCCAGCTGTATGGGATGTCGTGGTCCATACGATAGATGTTAGCACGTGGGTTGTCCCAAGACCTAAACACAGCCTTAATTGCCTCAAACAACTGCTCTTTTGGATCATTAGGGAACTCTTTGCCAAGTTGCTTTTTATACTCAGCCTTAAATTGGCGAGCCAACTCTTTAAGGTCGTCCGCCGTTAAATCAACGTCAAACGTAACGCCCTTTTTCTCTTTCATTTGGTCAATAAGCTTTTCAAAATACTTTTTGCCAACTTCCATAACAACGTCGCTAAACATCTGGATAAATCTGCGATAACAGTCCCAAGCCCAGCGTGGGTTGCCACTCTTTTTTGAAATAACTTCAACAACATCTTCGTTTAAGCCAAGGTTAAGGATCGTGTCCATCATACCAGGCATAGATGCTCTTGCGCCCGAACGGACAGACACAAGCAATGGATTCTCTTTATCACCAAACTTTTTGCCAGTGATATTCTCCATCTTCTCAATGTTTTCCATAATTTCTTTTTGGATATCAGCATTGATTTGACGGCCGTCTTCATAATACTGCGTGCACGCTTCGGTCGAAATAGTGAAACCCTGAGGAACTGGAAGGCCGATCTTGGTCATCTCAGCAAGGTTAGCGCCCTTACCGCCCAAAAGTTCGCGCATTTTAGCGTTTCCTTCGCTAAACAAATAAACATATTTTTTTGCCATAAATTTCTCCTTTTTTTATTTGACGGGTCAATTATACCACACGCCAACCCCCAACCGCAAACAATTTCACCGCATTTTTAAAGTTTAAATAGCAAAGTTTAAAGTTTAAATATTGCCTCCGCCCCCTTGGGGGAGGATTGCTGAACGCAGTGAAGCGGAGGGGGCTTGTCTTGTTTGTCATTACTATCGACGCGTCCCCCTGTCATTGCGAGGAGGCATTGCCGACGTGGCAATCCCACTGTTAAAGTTTAAAGTTGAAATATTGCTGGCGTAATCGCCATAAATTCATATTACAATTTTATACCTTAGTCACGTATAAAAACCGCGAATTTGTGATGAATAAAAAAGAAAAGGCGTTGTCATCTGGGCGGTAGCAAGCCTCATTCGGCTGCAACGCCCAGTGACGTTGTCTTTTCTGCATTTAGTCGCGCAAATTCGCGGTTTTTACCTACATGTGGGTATTAATTATCCCAATATCCCCATCCGCGCGGAGATATGCAACCTTAACCCCATGCGTTTTTGCGTCTTGGAAGATAAAGAACGTGTGTCCCAAAAGTTCCATCGCCTCAACAGCCTCGGCCTCGCTCATAGGCAAAAGCTCATAGTCTTTTCTTTTAGTGATTTTAGGCGCCTTGAACGCAGGCAACTCGTCAAAAAACATAAAGTCTTTAAAGTCGATAGCGTTGCGCTTTTTATCAACAATTTTGTCGCCATGGCGCACAACTTGCCTCTCGATTTTAGCAAGGCACGTGTCAAGGTTGGCGTACATATTATCAGTTTCAACCTCGCTGCGAACAAACAGGCCGTTAGCATTGATGGTTATTTCCATCTTTTCGCGGTCTTTCACCTTGCTGCACACAACTTTCGCCGTTGCGTCTTTGCCAAGATATTTGTCCATCTTAGTTAACTTTTTCTCGATTAGGTCACGAAGTTTGTCTTTAACTTTATACCCTCTTTCTTGGATTTCAATTTTCATAGTAATTCCCCTTTGCCACTCTGGCACCTTTATTTTAACAAATTTAGCAGGCCTTAGCAAGCGATTTTGCAAGCAATTTCAAAACCGCCACCTGCGACTATAAGATTTTCACCTTACTGCTACTCTCCGCAATGACATTAAAATCTAAGCAACATTTAAACTTTAAACTTTCAACTTTAAACTTTAATCTCTGTCCGCATTTAAACTTTAAACTTTCAACTTTAAACTTTAATCTTACGCTTTTGCTGCGTTTGCGCTGAATGTAAACTTCCCGTCTTTAAACCCAACGGTAACAACGCTGTTTTCGCCAAACTCGCCATTTAGGATGCTTTCGGCGATGCCATCCTCAATGTTTTGCTCGATATACCTTTTAAGCGGACGCGCACCATAGTCATTGCTGTAACCCTCTTGCGTTATCTGCTCCATCGCGCCCTTAGTCAGCCTTAGGCTTATCTTTTTGTCTTTAAGTTTGTTGTTAAGGTTGTTAATCATTATAGTTGCAATCTTAGAAATGTCGTCACGCGTTAGGCTGTCAAAAATGCAAATCACGTCAATACGGTTCAAAAACTCTGGTTTAAAGCGCTGTTTTAACGCGTTCATAAGATGCTCTTTAACGTCGATTTTTTCTTCTTTTTGGCTTCCGTCGTCAAACCCAAGTTTTTTTCTGGCCGCTTGAAGGTCGCTTACGCCGCAGTTGCTGGTCATAATGATGATAGTGTTTTTAAAACTTACCGTGCGCCCTTGGCTATCCGTAAGCCTGCCGTCATCAAGCACTTGAAGCAAAAGGTTAAACACGTCTGGGTGCGCCTTTTCAATCTCGTCAAACAAAACAACTGAATAAGGTTTGCGCCTTACTTGCTCTGTAAGTTGCCCGCCGTCGTCAAACCCAACATATCCCGGAGGCGCGCCAATAAGTTTAGCCACCGAATGTGACTCCATATATTCGCTCATATCAAGGCGGATAACCATATTCTCGTCGTCAAACATCGCCTCTGCAAGCGCCTTGCAAAGCTCAGTCTTACCAACACCCGTTGGCCCCAAAAAGATAAACGAACCTATCGGGCGCTTTGGGTCTTTAAGCCCCGCACGCGCACGCCTTATCGCCTTGCTTACCGCAACAATCGCCTCGTTTTGACCGATAACGCGCTTATGCAAAATGTCTTCAAGGTGCAAAAGTTTTTCTTTTTCAGTTTCGGTCAGCTTGCTTACCGGAATCTTAGTCCAACTTGACACAACGCGCGCAATGTCCTCGGCGCCAATAACGCCAACCTCATTGTTTTTACCACTCTTCCACTCGCGCCTTACCTCGTCAAGTTTCTCTTTGATTTTAGCGGCCTCTTCTTTGTACTCATTAGCCTTGTCAAAGTTTTCAACGCGGCTGGCCTCTTGCTTTTTCATTTCAAGTTCATTTAGTTTGTTTTCAAGGTCTTTAAGTTTTTCTGGCGCGATAGACGACCGTACCTTAGCGCGGCTTGACGCCTCATCAATAAGGTCAATGGCCTTGTCTGGCAGGCTTCTGTCCATAATGTATCTAACTGACAAATTAACGGCCGCCTCAATCGCCTCGTCAGTTATTTTAACCTTGTGAAAGGCCTCATAACTGTCCCTAATGCCCTTTAAAATCTTAATCGTGTCGGCCTCGGTTGGCTGGTCAACAATAATAGGCTGAAATCTGCGTTCAAGCGCCTTGTCTTTTTCAATAAACTTGCGATATTCGTCCGTCGTCGTTGCACCGATAGTTTGCATCTCGCCACGCGCAAGATACGGTTTAAGCATATCTGCGGGGCTGATTTCGCCCTCTTTGCTGCCCGCCTGCGCAAGCATATGAATTTCGTCAATAAACACGATTATGTTTTTAGCGCCGATAATGGTGTTGATGGCGTTTTTAAGTTTTTCTTCCATACTTCCGCGATACTTAGTGCCCGCCATAAGCGACCCCATATCAAGGCTGAATATGATTTTATTTTGCAAAAATTCTGGCACATCGCCCTTTACAATCGCCTGCGCCAAGCCCTCAACAACGGCCGACTTACCAACGCCCGCCTCACCAATCAAAACGGGGTTGTTTTTAGTTTTACGACACAATACCTCGATAATTCGCGCCGTCTCTTTTTCTCGCCCGATAATAGGGTCCATTCGCCCAGCCCTTGCGCGCGCGGTCAAATCTATGCCCATATCCCTTAAAACCTCAGGGAGATTAGCGTTAATATTCGCCGTTTGCGTGGCAGTTTGCTGACTTTTTTTGGCCTCATAATTATTGTTTAGGTTGCTTGCGTAACCATTATTCGCGTCACTTCCGCCACCAAAAGACGACCCAAAGTTTTCAAACATCCTTTCAATGTCGTCAAAAAACGACCCTGCTGGATAAAACGAATCGTCATAGTTTACGCCCGTCAAAACGTCTTTAACGCGCTTAGTAAACACGCTTACATTAACGCCAAAACTTTCACGCAAAATGCTTACCGCCTGGTTATTAGTGTCAATAACTAACGCAAACAAAAGCGCCTCGGTTGGTATGCCAAGTTCGCCAAGTTGAAGCGTCACGTTCTGCGCGTTGGTTAAAACGTTTTTAACACGCGGCGTCCAGTCAATGCTCATCAGGCTTGACACCGACCCCGTAAACGCCTTGGTCTGTTTTAAAACGCTTTCAACGGCGCTGCTTGTTACATTTACCTCTCTTAAAAGCTTGCTTGCAACGCAGTCTTTAACGCTTGCAAGGCCATAAAGAAGGTACTCTGTCCCGACGTTTTTATCGCCAAACTTAACCGCCAATTTTTTTGCATTATCCAAAACTTTTTGACTGTTACTTGTTAACTTAATGTTCATAATTTTCACTCTCCTTTTTGTGTTTTTTAGCCTAGTTTTGGGTGTCAGGCCGCCACCTATTATAAATTCTGCTAACTGTTAAAAGCCTAACTTTTGCCAAATTTTGTTTAGTTAAACTTACTTAATTCGCTGGTTTTTTAAAGCGTTTGCAACAAAGGCCGCCCTGAAAATATCCCTTTCAAGCTCGTCAGTTGGCGCCTTATTAATTTTAGTTAAAACGTTTGGCATACACTCTACCATAAGTTTGTCCAAAATCGCATTATCTTTAAACCTTAAAAGGCCAAGCGCAATGCCCATTTTAACCTCGCCCGAAAGTTTAAGCAGCTCCGCAGTGGTCAGTTTAAAGCAGTTGGTTAAAACGCCAAACGCCCTAAACACGCGGTCTTTAATTTCGGCCTCTTTTTCAGCAATAAGCTTAATTCGCGCACGGTTTTCATACTCACAAATTCGGTTGACCGCCTCTTTAACCGCGCCGATAATCTCTTTTTCGCTTACGCCAAGGCTGCGGGCATTGCTTATTTGATACATAAACCCAACGCTGTCGCTCTGCTCACCATACGCCCCACGCGCCACCAGCCCGCGCGATGAAAGAAAGTTCATAACCCCGTCCATCTGGCCGCTAAGTGTAAGCGCCGGCAGAAACATCATAACCGACGCACGCATCCCCGTGCCAAGGTTTGTTATGCACGTTGTTAAAAACCCAAAATCGTCACTGTAAGCCACGTTAAGTTTTTTAAGCATCTTGTCGTCAAGCGCGTTAAGCATCTGGTAAGCGCGTTCAAGTTCAAGCCCTCTTAAAAAGCACTGCTCGCGGATATGGTCTTCTTCATTGACCATTATGCTTATCGTTTCGTCAGTATTTAAAATAACCGCGCCAAAATCTTTTTTGTCTAAAAGGTCTTTTGAGATAAGGTGCTTTTCTTGCAAAACGTGCGCGTCTATATCGGGCAGGCTTTTTATGGTATAAATTTTAAAGTCATCCAGCCCCGACACACTGTCTGCCACCAACTTTAAAACCTTAAACCCGTTTTCGCCCGAAAGCCGCGGCGGCATAGGAAGCTTGTCAAGGTTGCGCGCAAGCCTTATTCGGCTTGACATAACTATGCTTGAAATATCAACAACTGCCATCAAGCACCTCCATTAAGGCCAAAAGTTTTCTGTGAACCTCGTCCGCGTGAAGATAATTTTTTTCAAGCACTGCCTGCTTTTCTTCGCGCGCAAGTTCGGCCATCTCTTTTTCAATTGACGCACGATTACGCTTTCGCTCATAGATTTTGCCCGTGTGTACGCACCGCCCGTGATACTTGGTTGCAAGGTCGCGTACGTACGGCGCAAACACCTTATAACACTCACTGCACCCAACAAAATACGTCTCATTAAGGTCGCTAAGCCGCTGAGAACATCGCGGACACGTTATATCCGCGGGCGTGGTTAAATCAAATTGCGTTTGCTCAGTTTTGTAGTCGCCAAGGCCGCCAAACCCACCAAAAGTTGCGCCATTATTTGTTGCGCCGCCCGACGTCAAAGCGCCAAAAGTTGCGCTATTATTTGTTGCGCCGCCTGACGTCAAAGCGCCAAACGATGCGCCGCCCGAATTTGGTTGCATAGTTTCAAACCCCATCAGTCGTCCTCCTTTTGGCTTAACAAAAACACCAATACCGACTTAAAAATCTGCGCCCTGACGTGGTCTTTAACCGAAAATGGCGAGTTAAGCGCCGTGTCACTAAGCGCGGCCGAGATAAGCCCCGCCTCTTTTTTTGTTATGATTTTTTCGCGTTTAAGGTTGTCAAGAATTTGCTCTGCACGCTTAAAACTTATCTCTCCACCAATGTTTTTCAAAACGAGGTCAGCCATCGCCTCATCGTCTGAAAACGGAATTTTTGAAATTTTAACAAACCCGCCGCCACCGCGCTTGCTTTCTTTAACAAACCCGCGGTCAACGGTAAAGCGCGTCTCTAAAACATAGTTAATCTGGCTTGGTGCGCACGAAAAAAAGTTTGCCAGCTCGTTGCGCGAAATATCAATCTCGTCACTTTCGCCAAGATTGTCAAGAATAAACTTTTCAATTATGTCACTTATACTTGCCACTTTCTCCCTCCCTTACTTACTTTATTAAACCCAAAACGGCCTATATTTGCGCCATCCAGCCAATAACTTACGTCATACAGCCCATACTTACACCATTACGCACTACTGCCTACGCCATACGTCCTGTACTTACGCCATACACAACCTATAACTTACGTCATACATCCTGTACTTGCGCCATTACGCACTACTGCCCCCGCAGTTTGCCCGCACGCAATCTATACGCAACCTATATGCAACCGCCTTAAAGGTCAAAGTAAGTCAAACTTTACACTTCTATATTATACCCACAAAAAAAGTTTGTCAACACTTTAAGACAAACTTTTCAAAATTTTTATTTTAGGTATTTTTCGGTCACGCCATAAAGCGCGATAGCCAACGCGGTTGCAACGTTAAGCGATGAATTATTGCCAAACATATCAATGTGCACCGCCGCCTTTGACAAATCAAGCGCAGTTTGACTTACGCCCGCACACTCGTTGCCAACCAAAAGCGCCACGCCGTCAAACGCCCGCGCGTCAAAATCTCTTAAAGGCACGCTTTCGTCACACAGTTCAACGCTTATCACCGTCTGCCCCATTTTTGCGGCCTCACTAATTGCGTCTTGCACCCTCTCAAAAACCTGATAAGGCACAGTGTTTGTACAGTTTCGCGCCGTTTTTTCAATCTTTTTCGCGTTAAACTGGCGGTTTGATACGATAAAAATTTTTTTAACGCAAAACGCATCAGCAAGCCTAAACGCCGACCCTATATTTTCGTCGTGTTCAAGGTTTTCAAGTATCAGCCCAATGTTTAAACTGGCCTTATTTTGACTTTGTTTGAACTCTTTATGCGTTAGCTGCTTCATTGAAATAGATAAACCCTATCGTGCCTGGGCCACAATGCGCCCCAATAACTGGCCCAACTGGCAGGCGGCGAATTTTAACTTTGTCACCAAGTTTCTCGCGAAGAATTTTCTCGGCGTGGTCAGCCGTCGCCTTGTCGTCGGCGTCAACAAGATACAGTTCGCGCGAATAGTCAAAGTTCTCTGCCGCCCTGTCCGCCATAAACGCAAGTGCCTTCGCCTTGCCTTTTTGAGTTGCAATTTTAACGATTTTTCCGTTTTCGTCACACTTTAAAATCGGCTTAATGCCAAGCATTGCGCCAAATACAGCACTTGTTGCGCTAATACGCCCGCCGCGACGCAGATGGCTTAGGCTGTCAACCATAAACTCAATGTGCAGCCTCTTTTTAAGCTCTTCCAGCCGCGCAATAATCACGTCATCGCTAAGCCCCGCCTTATGCAGCCGCGCCCCTTCAAGCGCAATCACGCCCGCGCCATAACAAATCGATTTCGTGTCAAACATCGTGCACTTGCGCTCTGGATACTTTTCTTTAAGTTCATTAAGCGCCGTTTTTAAATGGTTAAACGTGCCCGAAAGTTCGCTTGAAAAATGCACATACAAAATGTCCTCGCCGCGCGCAAAAATCGGCTCAAACGCGTCAATATAGTCTTGCGGGTTCAAGGCTGCCGTGGTTGGCATCGCCCCGCCCCTCATCTTTTCATAAAGCGCGTGAAAATCTGTGTTACGCCCCATGTCATAGGCAAATTCTTTGCCCTCTATCAAATACGGCATCGGCAAAAAATTAATGCCAAGCTCGTCTACGTCCGTATACCAAATCTCGCAATCGCTGTCAGTAAAATAAACGCTCATAACCTCTCCTTTAAAAGGGTCGCCCTGCCCTCACGCCTAACCTCGCCCGCGTCAACCAGCCTTACAGCAAACGCCTTTTCTTTATCACGCGCCCAAAATTTTGGCATTGTGTAACTTTTGTGCACCCTCGCGTTTGTTGTTTTGCTAATAAACCGATGCTAAAATCGCTCCGCCGTGCCTTTTCGGCTTCCCTTTCTACCTATTTTACCATAAATTTTGCGTTCGTCAAAATAAATTAGACTATCTTATCATTCAACTCAACAAAAAACCGCCCCAAGTTAGGCTCCGCGCCCACCCAAAGCGGTTAGTTTTTCATAATATTGTTATTGCTTCTCTATTGCTTATTCCCGCACTTTTTGCAGAATTTAGAGTCGGCATCAATCTCAGCGCCGCACTCTTTACAAAACGCCTTTTCTTCGCTAAGCCCACGTTTAACGGCCTTAGTTGTTTTGGTCACCGCGTCTTCACTCACCTCGGCGTTAATATCCGCCATCTCTTTAAGGTCTTGCTTGCTTTTTTCCATTATACGCCTTTGCCTTTTAACAAACACCTGCGGAAAAAACAGCACCAACACCCATATAGTCAGCACCAACACCGTCACAACAACAAACATCCCAATAGCAAACCCCTGCATCTTCATCACTCCTTTTTATTATTATATCACATTTTACCCCACTCTTTCAAGCGTATTAATAACAAATTTTAAAAACTTGAAAGCGGTAATAATAATTTTAAGTATACCAAAACATTTGTGCTTGCACAGAATTGTTTATGGTGAGCGCCGAAATTATATGTAATATATGATATTTGCAAATGTTAATGATATTGGCCTGCGGCCAATGATATTATTCGCAGGGGCGAGAGCGACAAAATGTTTACATTTTGGCATTAGAGCTCCAAGAATAAATATATCTTGATATATTGTTCGTTACACTCACAATGATATTACTCGCTTTTGCTCGTAATGATATGATATTTGCTATAAATTTCGTCCTTCATTGCAAACTTTGTTTGCAATATCATTCGCGTTAGCGAATATCATTGCGTTAGCAATATCACTTGCTCGTTAGAGCAAATATCATTGAAAAAGAAACAATCCCGATTTGGGATTGTTTCTTTTTCTGGTGCGAGGGAAGGGACTTGAACCCTCACGATGTTACTCACTCGCCCCTTAAACGAGCGCGTCTGCCGATTCCGCCACCCTCGCATACCATATGCGTATTGATTACACTTGCCCGCCGCGTTTGCTAAGCTAAGCGAGGTTATTATACCAAACCCAAGGCGGTTTGTAAAGCCTTTTGCCAAACTTTTCAAAATTTTTAATTCGCTTGTGCAACGTGGCTTTAACACTTTCTACCCACACTTACCACCTCAGCCGCCTTAACCATCCAAGCCTTTTTATAACCTCAATTTACTTACGCCATTTCGCTCACGTGCACCATCCCGCCGCCTTCATTTGCATACTTTCGCGCAGTGCCCGTTTTACCTCCAAAACCTCAGCCGCGCCCGATACGCCTTTTGCGCCGCATTGACCTTATCGATATAATGCACGGTTTCGCTAAACGAAATCTGCGCGATGTCAACAGTATTTGTGTCGTCAAACCACGCCCGCGCATTCCCCTCACCCGCGTTATAGCACGCCAGCGCCGTGTCAGTATCGCCAAATTTGTTAAGCAAATATTTAAGATAAAAGGCGCCAAATCGAATGTTTGTATGCGGGTCAAAAAGGTCGTTTTCATCAAATTCAACGCCTAGTTTGCCCGCAATGTACTCGCCCGTTTTTGGCATAATCTGCATAAGCCCCATCGCGCCTGCCCCGCTTTTCGCCCGCGCGTTAAAGTGGCTTTCAGTGTTGACAACCGCAAAAATAAGCGCCTTTTCAACCCCAAACTCAGTTGACGCCGCCGCCACCTCGTCATAAAATCGAACGGGATAAAACACGCACGCCGCCCCGCACACTAAAAGGTCAGCCATCGCCAAAATGGCCATAAAAACAACAGCCACCACCCAAACTTTAAGCCACTTTGTAACCTTCATACTTATCCTTAGTATACGCGCGCGCGAGACTTCAATGCACATTGCTTAAACAGGGCGTTAATAAGCCCACAAAAAAAGTGCTCTATTTTGCATTTAAGAACACTCTTCCATTTTAATTTAGCTACTTCGCCGCGGTTTTTTCCCGCCACTACCCGCGGTGTCAAAATCGCCCGCTTTACTTCTTTCCGTCACTGCCCGCGGTATCAAAATCGTCCGCCTTGCGATTGCCAATAGCCTGTCCAACCACGATTGACTCGCCCAAACTTTTGCCCGAAAGCTGACTTTTAACCGACCCGCCGCCCACGCGTGACTGCATTGGCCTTTCGGTCAAATCAATCTCGGGAATGCTGAAACTTGGTCTATCAAAATCGCGCATACCAAACCCGCTTGGCCTTGGCCTAGACCCCGGCCCCATATGCGGACGGTTGTTCATGATTCTGTCAATCGCTTCAAAATCAACAAAATCGTCGTCATCATCAAGCAGGTCGCCATAGTCCCTACGCGCAAGTCCCGCCCCGCGCGGTGAAACGGGCGCCGCCTTGATTTCGTTCGCCCACGGGTCAAAATTAGGGTCTTTCATACTTCCGTGGTCGTGCGCGCTTGACCCAACGCCAAAGCCGTAATAGGTCAGCTCGTCTTTGATACCATCGCCATCCTTTTCTTGTGGTCTGTCGGTCGCCTCAAAATTGTCGCGACGAATCTGCGCGATGCGCCTTTCGATATCTCGGTCTGAAAGTGGCAACGGCTGAGGTCTTTTTACACCCGCGTCATCACGAGCGCCCGAACCCTCAGCGCCAGATTTCGTATCGCCATCCGCACCATTTTCTTGCGCGATATATTTTTGATAAAGTTCTTCGCGGTCATCGGTCGCGGCGGGCTTTTCTTCGTCCGCCTTTTCGGTAGGCTTAAAGACCGAAACAACCTGCGCCTCGCCCTTAACTTTCTCTTCTTTTTCTTTCTTTTTAATCTTCACTTTTTTAGGCTTTTCTTGCGTAACAAAAACATATTCGTCGGTTTGTGGTGGAGGAGGAGGTGGCGCCGCCTCTTTCTTTTCTTCTTTCGGCTTAGATTTAAAGTCATTAGCCTTAACCACCGCCCAAACGGTGAACCAAACGAACATAACAACAAGGCCTATAAAAACATAAATCATCCAAAACCCGTCCTTACTTTACGCCTTTGGCTTGTTAGTTTTTGGCGTCTCGTCTTTTCCAATAGTTTTGCGCATCTGGGTGTCTGCCTGCAAGTTTTGAAGTTTATAATAGTCCATCGCGCTCATCTTGCCTTCTTGCAGCGCCTTTGCCATCGCCTTTGGCACCTCGGCCTCCGCACGAATAAGTTCAGCCTGCATCTCTTGCACCTTCGCCTTCATCTCTTGCTCTTGCGCAATTGCCATACTTTTGCGCTCCTCAGCCTTAGCCTCGCTTATCTTCTTTTGCGCGATAGCCTTATCTATATCCAGGCGCGCACCAATGTTAACGCCAACATCAATGTCAGCAATATCTATTGACAAAATTTCATACGCCGTGCCACTGTCAAGCCCCTTTGAAAGCACGGTAGCCGAAATAAGGTCAGGGTTTTCAAGCACGATTTTGTGCGAGTTAGCTGACCCAACGGTGGTAACAATACCCTCGCCCACGCGCGCAATAATAGTGTCCTCGCCCGCGCCGCTAATCTGGCGATGAATATTAGACGTAACCGTAACCTTGGCCTTAACTTTAAGTTCAACACCGTCTTTTGCAACCGCGCTGATAGTTGGCGTCTCAATAACCTTAGGCACAACGCTTGTCCTTATCGCCTCATAAACATCGCGACCCGCAAGGTCAATCGCCTTGGCCGTTTCAAGCGAAATATCAATATTGGCCGAGTGCGCACTGATAAGCGCCTTAACAACACGATCAACATTACCGCCCGCCAAAAAATGTGTTTCAAGATCATCGATGTCAAGTTTAAGCCCCGCCTTTTTCGCGCTGATATAACTTAAAACAATATCTTGCACCTTGACCTTTCTTATCTTCATCCCGATAAGTTTGCCCATCGAAACATGCGAGCCCGAAACAAGCGCCCTAAACCACAGCCTTAACGGAACCATACACAGCATAATTATAAGTGCTGCCAAAATAATAGCCCCCGCAACTGACAGCCCAATAATCGCCCCTGTGCTAAGCGCAGCAATCAAATTCAAATTCATAACTCCCTCCCAGCAGATTGCATAAGGTTAAGCATATGGTTACACGTAATACATACATCCAAATTAACCAGCGCCAACCTGCTTTAAGTTTTATTGATTGTATTTTATCACACAAACCATCAAAAATCAATATCCATCTTAAAATTAAAAATCAAACTTTAAATAAAAAATCAAATATTTCTAATGCATTCATAAGTAACAAACCAGTTATCGCTTATTCTGTCTTCATTCGCTTTTGATTGCGCACCAGCCCCGACCGCACCTTTCAATTCATCAATATTTTTATAACCGTTTTTCGCAGTTATTTAATTTGATTTTAAAATTTTTACAATATTTTTATAATCACACCTATCATTTTGCGGCAAATTATTCGCGCAATTTAATTAAAATCAATAAAAAAAAAAAAAAAAAACAGATTTAATACTTTCGTTACCATCCCATCATCACAAAAATTCAATTTAAAAACACGCAAAAATATTAAAAACAACAAAAAACACGCCAAATTTAACGTTTTTAGCGTGTTTTTACATATTTTTTATTCAATTTTGCGTTTTTTGTTATTTAATATTCTCACTACTTTTGGCTTTCAAAACATCAAAAGACCGCGCTGAATAAAACAGGTATTGTTGCGCGTAGCCTGAAAGCTTACCAAATCGATTAACAAAATACAAGGCTATCTGTTCGCGATTTTTCTTGCCTTCAAAAAACAGCGTGTTATAAACCTGCTCAACCCACGTGTCAACTGGGAACACGTCCTTTCGCCCAAACCCAAAAAGCAAAATGCAGTCCGCAACTTTTGGGCCAACACCAGATAACGAGATAAGCCACTTTCTTAATTCTTTTGTTGAAAGTTTTGCCTTTTCATTTAAATCAACGCCTTTAAGTTCGCGCGTTATTTTATAAAGGTATTTATCGCGATACCCCGCGCCAAGAGACGCAAAAAATTCAAACGGCTTTTCGGCTAAACTTTCGACGGTTGGAAAAGCGTGATAAACCTCGCCGTCAAACTTAATTTCTTCCCCCGCCTCACAAAGCCTTTCAATAATCTTTTGAATACGCTTTATGTTGTTGTTTTGTGATATAACAAACGAAATTATAATTTCAAACGGGTCGCCTTTTAGTATTCGTATCCCTTCCCCAAACGGTATGCATTTTTCAAGCGTTGGGTCAGTTATAAGGTTATTTTTTATCGCCGCGTAGTCAGTATCCAAATCAAAAAAATTCGCAAAATAGCAAGCATTTGTTGAAAATATTGCATAATTTTCATCGTTTTCACGTATTTTTGCAATATTTTTACCGCTAAACACCGTCCATTCATCGCCATTTTTAATAAACCTAAATATTTGCCCACACTCTAAAATATGCTGCGGGTTAAATTCTTTACATTTAGGAATTATTATATTATCGCCGTTTTTGAAATAGTCCATATTATCCCCTTGCGTTAAGTTTCAAATTATTGTATCATATTTAAGAGGAAAAGTAAATGTTATTTGTGTTTTCAAAATTTAGAGGAAGTCATTGGCAAAACTACACGCCGGATAAGCGTCTTCAAATTCTTCAAGCACTTGAAAACAAGATGGCCAAAAAACAACACCGCAAGCCGACCATTGTTTGCGTCAATCCCGACCTGCCCGAGGGTTGCCTTGGTCTTTTTGAGGCCGCAAGCATAAACAATCAGCACATTTTTATTAACGACCAACTTCTCTATCATCACAAGTTGCGCTTTCACGCGATGGAAACAATTATTCACGAAGGCCGCCACGCGTATCAATATAATATTGTGCGCCGCAAGCACATCCCGCTTTTAAACTTCACCGCCCGCCGTTGGAAAAAGAATTGGCAAGCATATTTCACCGCAACCGACAACCCAACCATCTATAATATGCAGGCCATCGAGCGCGACGCCCAAAAATACACCATCGTTATGCTTAAAAACCTAGCCTATAAATATAAAAACGAAACCGCCTTTAAAGCCACTCTTAAAAATTGCATTCAGCGTTTTGAACAAGGCGAACTAGACGCCCGCAAAGAATACGGCCTATTCTTTCAACACAAGATTGACAAGGTTATTGACCGCAAAACCCGCCGCTAAAATTTTAACCACCACGCTAGCATACAAATTTATAAATAGTGCTAATTTTTTATAAACATATCAATTTATCAATGTATAAAATATTTCTACACCAATTTTTTAACTTATAAACAAATCATTAAATCAACAACTATTAACTAATCTCATACCAATATAGAGCCCGACGACCAACAGTTTTAAACTCTCAATAATAAAAAAGATAAGCCGCGATTTGGTTTATCTTTTTGATTTTGTATTGTAATATATGTTAAGTTGTGTTATTATTAAATACAGGAGATAGTTATGAAAACGATTTACACATTGAAAGATATTCAAACATTTTTATCACAAAAATACCCAAAGTTAAATTGGAACTATGAAATATATGACAGCAAGTCAGGTGAAAAAATTCAAGCATCTATTGAAAATTTTAATGAAAATTTGTACCGAACGATAGCATTGGCTTGTTCATACAAAAACAATAAATTTTCGCTTGATGTTTCAGTTTCAAATTTTTCATTTTTAGTTTATGAAGATGAGCCAAATATTATGGATAGCGGCTCAACTTTAAGGCTAAAACACAATTTTACAGATGATTGGACATCTCTACTTCTTGCAGAACATGGCCACGACTATGCAAAAGAACTCATTAGTTATTGCGAAAAACGTAAAGAGCAAATTAATGATAATGCAATGCAAGAAATAACAGAATATGCGCAAAAGATTAAGGCGATTGCCAAACAAAAATCACTCCCTTATGAAAAACTTATTCAAAATGCAACAAACGCTTTATCGAATTCAGCTTTTGTGGAAGAAAAACAATCTTAAACCCTACGTTAAGTACGTACCCGCATTAATACAAGCCCGCACCACTAGCGCCACATCGGCCGGTGCACGCATATAAAAACCAAATTAAATAAAAAGCGAAGGTGCTTATAAACATAGCACATCTTCGCTTTTTTATATTTCTATTTTTTCAAACAATTCTTCTTTGTCATCAAAGTTAAAGCGTACGTCACATTCGCGACAATCTCTAACAATGGCAGAAATATTTGTCTATTTATTTTACCTTTCACGCTCTTCTTCGCCCGCAACTTTTAGGCTGGCTTTTAGGCGTTCAAGCGCATCGTCGCTAAGATTGTCAACTCGCCCCGACGCAGCCTCCGCGCTAAGTTCGGCCTGTTTTTCATTTTCAGCCTCAGCCGCCACCTCGTTCTCGTCTTCAAACGGAAAGTCTATCGGCTTAAACTCTTTATTTTTATCGACCTCAATGGCTTCGCTACTTTCAACCTTTGCGCCATTGCCGTTCACGTTTTCATCAACATTTTCAACGCCATTCCCAGCACCATTTTCGGCATGGCTTTCAGGCGGCGTAAATGTTGGTATTTCATCATCCATTACAGGTGGCTCAAAAGTTGGGATGTCTCGCCCAGCCTCAACGCCACTTACATCGCGCACATTTTCGGCCGCATTCTCATCACGCACAATCTCGCCAAACTCGTTAAATCTAACCCCGCTACCTGACTGCCTACTATTTTGCTGCACCTCACCGCGCTCGCCAGCAACCGCATTTTCACTTTGCTGCGCCGCATCACGCTCGCCAGCACCCGCATTTTCACTTTGCTGCGCCGCATCACGCTCACCAGCAACTTCGCTTTCGCCTTGTTGCGCAGCGCCGAGTACATTGCCTTGTGCATTTTCATTACGCTGAGCCACACCCATTTCGCCAACAATCTCTCTTTCGTCGCTATGGCTTAAATCGGCCTCTTCGCCGTTTGCGTTCTCATCACTGCGCCCCGAGCCAAACTCGTCGCCAATCTCGCTTACGTCAATTTTGCCTCTTAAAAGCATATCGCTTAAAACGTACTTATTTTTTTCGCCCGCGATCCCGGCCATCGAGTTGCGCACGTACTTATCAACAATGCTGCTTACAACATCGTTGGCCTCTTTAAGTTTGATTTTTGCGTCAACAATCTCCGCTTCCGTTGCCATAACTTCCCCTCACAAACCCTAATGTTAATCTAATTATAAGATTTATCGCGCCCGCTTGTCAAACAAAATCAGCCGCCTCCATAATCACATCGCGCCCACCGCCAGCAATCTCGCTATGCCACGTCACAAACTTTCACATCATCACGCCACACTCAAACTTGCCCTCATCACGCCGCCACATTAATTTTCGCCTCACCATTCAATACTTTTTCCATTCCCGCCTTTCCCAAAAACACACAACAAAAAACCGACCCGCGGGCTTAGCCCCACAAGTCGGCCATTAAAACTATTCAGCATAAACTGAAACTTGTTGTTTATCTCTGTTGTATCTTTCAAACTTAACAACGCCGTCAGCCGTAGCAAACAATGTGTCATCTTTACCGATACCTACATTGTTACCGGGATGAAACTTTGTTCCGCGTTGACGAACGATAATGTTACCGGCCAAAACTTTTTCGCCAGCAAACTTTTTAACGCCAAGTCTTTGAGCATTACTATCACGACCGTTCTTAGTTGAACCGCCACCCTTTTTATGAGCAAACAGTTGGATATTAATAAACATACTAATCTACCTCCAATTCAATAAAATCTGAAAAACCTTCATTAAGGTCGCTAATCCCGCAAAGCATCGTGTCTAAAATCGCGTCTGCCTTAATCTGCGCCTCGCCGTGAGACGGGTTCACGCTAAACTTAATAAAGCCGCGCTCGTCATCACGCTCTAAATCAACGTCCACCTTCGCCACGGCCAAAAGCCCCAACACAGCAGTTTGCACTACACTTGACAGCGACGCGCAAACAATGTCTTCGCCATAAACGCCATAGCCCGTGTGACCGTCACACTCGACCTTGATGATATGATTGTCTTTTTTTGTTATTTTAACTTTCGTCATACTAGCCGATTGAAACTACCATAAGTTTCGTATAAGGTTGACGGTGACCCTGTCTTTTGCGCTCGTTCTTTTTAGCCTTGTATTTGAAAACAACAATCTTGTCTTCCTTGCCATGTTCAAGAACTTCACAAACTACTTTCGAATTTTTAACAGTTGGATTACCGATAGAAACTTTTCCATCAGCAGAAATAAGGTTAGCTTCAAACTCAACCTTGTCACCAACGTTAGCGTTCAACTTCTCGGTGAAAAAATATTTACCAGCCTCAACTTTGTGCTGCTTACCACCGATCTCAACAATAGCGTACATTATATTTCCTCCTTCACATCCAGTCTCACTGCACTAGGCGGACTTATTTAAGCCCAAATAGCAATCGCCCAACCCCCAAAATTACCAGCAAACCAGCCTTTCAATTTTTAAAAGTTAAGATTCTTGCCATTTTTTGGCGCCCAAAATTTAGTTCTCTTAGTTGCCCTTCGCAAGTGGCACGACCGTATGATACCATAACGCAGCCAATTTGTCAACACTTTCACACATTTTGCTTATATTACTTATAAGTAAAAGGCCATGCGCCATTTCTCTATTGACCAACAAAAAAGCGCCTTACATTTTATAAAGCGCATTAATTAATTTGCTATTTATATAAATCGTCGGCATCACTTAAATAGCTTTTATCAAGAATATAATCATCAACTTCTCTAAGTTGTTTGTCAAGGTCAAACGCAAAACCGATTTTAATATCAAGCAACGTATTAGTTGCATTTGCCATCATTTTAGACGCCGCCTGCATATCTTCATAGATTTGCGCCGTGCCCTTATTTTCTACATTTTTGGCATTGATTTCAAGTTTTTTGTTAAAATTTTCAGTTTTTACTTCCATTTTTGCGTTTTTTAACTTGTCTTTTGCATAGTTGTAATCTTGCGCCGCATTATAATAAACATACTTTAAATGCGCAATGGCCGCCCTTTTATAATCGGCCTTAACTGCGTCATCAACATTGTCAACCATAAACTGAATATAGCCAGTGTCATACGTCAAATCACGCTTTCCATCTTGCGTAATTTTGCAAAGATAGAAATCGCTAAACGCATACTCCGTGTCTTCATCGCGAACAAAAAAGTCACGGTCGTTGATTTTATAAAGTTTAAGCCCGTCAACATTTTTGCCCTTAAACAAAACTTCGTCAACAAATTTAATCGCCTCTTTTGTTGTAACAAACGTATTTTCTTGAAACATAGTTTTACTCCTTTTGTGCGCCGTCTTCTTGCGCGCCATTGTTATTTTGCATCGCATTTTGCTTTGCCGAATAATTTATCATATGATTAAAGGCATTTTTATAATTTTTAATCTCGCAACCCAAGCATTTAAGCGTCTTTTCAAGTTGGTCTTTGTTGTGTTCAAGCGTGTCCGTTTTGCCAGCCCCACGCATAGACTCTATCCTTGATTTAAGCTGAGAAATCTCATCGCCAAACGCCTCAACCATTCTTAGCCTTTCGCCAATCTCGCCTTCCATAACCGAAATAAGTTCCGCCATTTGCGGGATGCCAACCTCGCCTTCTGCTGGGTTACGCCAAAGGTATTCAAGATACGCGCAGTGCAACTTGGTATCAAACCCAAAAACCGAATCATTTGACGGCGTCGCGCACATAAAATCGTCGATAACATAACTTATATTATGCTTATCTTTATACACAAAAACGTTTTCAATCGGGTCATATTTAAGCCGTTTTTGCGCAGATAGCGTCATCGGCTTTTTATCAATTTCCGCCTCGATAAATTTTTGAACATCCTCAAAATGAACATAATTACATCTTCCGTGCCTTCTTAAAAACATACCTTTTTCTCCTGACTGCATTTTATCATATATGCGC